>CAIRMY010000182.1 GCA_903879775.1 uncultured Bacteroidota bacterium | reverse complement strand
TGATAAAAATACCGCGAACGGTTCTGGCTTTTGACAGCATCCTTTTGGGTACTGACTGCCCTGCGGATATGCCCCTTGCGAAACTTCCCCTTGTAGTCGATGGAAGGTTTAACATAGACAGAATTTCCGCCATCGTTGCTTCCGGAACAGGCACTAAAGAAAAGTACAATGGCCAGTAGCAACAAAGGAATGCCCATCAACCAAATCAAGGTAACCATACAACCCCGGCTGGTTCGGTTGTATACACGGTTGTAGGCGGCTCTTTTGGGGTTCGTGATCCAACCCCAACCCCTTGGTGCCTTGAGGCCCAGGTTGTGCCGAATGATGCGCTTTACCGAAGTGCGGGCTGCGATGCGTTTGTTGAGGGATGGTATGCGGAAGCCGAATTTCATGGTGGTGATTTGATAGGTATTCTTAAAACAAATGGTAATTTATCAATTTATTAATTATCTTTTGATATTATGATAGGATGATTTTATCATGATATAACAAAAGAAATTTAAATATCGGCCCTCTCTTAGGATAGATAAACGAATTGATTTATGAACTACGATCAACTAAAATACTTCTTACTGAATAAAATGAGGATGTCGCATGTATACCAACCTGTGATGATTCAGCAACTTTTAAAAAATGGGGGAAGAAGCTCTGTAATAGAAATTGCAAAAGATATATCTCAGCACGATCCATCCCAAATTGAATATTATGAAAATGTAACAAACAATATGGTTGGGAAAGTATTAAGAAACCATGATATTGTTGAAAAAGATGGCAAGTCTTATATTCTAAAACAGTTTGAAACATTTTCTACTGATCAAAAAGAGGAATTGATAAATATTTGCTCAGAAAAATTAGATGAATACATTACTAAAAGGGGCGAGGCGATATGGCAACACAGAAGAAAAGGACGCATACCCATTTCTGGTTCAATACGTTACGAAGTATTGAAGAGAGCAAAATCCAGATGTGAATTGTGCGGATGTTCCCATGAAGAACGCGCACTGGAAGTAGATCATATTGTCCCAAAAAGCCTGGGTGGAGAAGATAGCATTAACAATTATCAGGCACTTTGTTATAGCTGCAATTCATCAAAAAATAACAATGATAATACTGATATGCGTGGTGTTCGTGAAAAATATGATGAACGAATATCTTCTTGCATATTCTGTACTATCAATAAGTCAAGAATTGTTGAACAAAATAATTTAGCGCAGTTAATTTTTGATCAGTACCCTGTCACAACAGGTCACATGTTGATTATTCCCAAACGGCATTCTGAGAATTATTTTTCACTTTTTCAGCCCGAAATAAATGCTGTCAATCAGCTTTTGAATCATGGAAAAGAAATTATGTTGGACAAGGACAAGTCAATTGAGGGATTCAATATAGGAATGAATGCCGGAGAAGTAGCGGGTCAAACAATATTTCACACGCACATTCATTTAATTCCACGTAGAAAAGGTGATGTAGAAAATGTACGTGGTGGGGTGAGAGGCGTAATTCCAGCGAAAAGGGAATATTGATTACCCCACAGACAATTTCGCAGACTCTTTCCATAGATAATTAGGAATTGGTTCACTCAACTGCCAGTTGATGCTCATTGGCTTAGATCCATAGAAATCCTTCAGCTTGCCATCGCCCACAAAAACATAACCCATGGTGTTGCCATATTGATCAGTAGACTTTTCGCGGATAAAGAGTAAAATGTGTTTGTTCGATGCTTCATGGGAGATATAAGACAAAACTTGGGAGCTTTCTGGGCTTGTTGCATTTTGACTTTGCCAATGAAACAAAGTGGCACTTACAGCATAGTCATTGTACAT
>CAIRMY010000181.1 GCA_903879775.1 uncultured Bacteroidota bacterium | reverse complement strand
TTTAGATTCGGAGCGAAACGCCATACAACAAGAAACCAAAAGTAGTGCGGGCGATAAATACGAAACACAAAGAGAAATGCTCCAAGCCGATATTCGTAGATCAGAAGCACAACTTGAAGAAACTAAAAATCATCTCGAAATCATTGATAATTTGTACGATTTTCATGGTTCCATCATGCTTGGAACAGTGGTTCATTTAGACCAAGGAAGTCAAAAACTCATTGTGTTCGTTGGTCCAGCCGTTGGCGATATTGAGGTACAAGGAATTAAGTTAAAAACAATTTCGGCAGCTTCTCCATTTGGACATTTACTCATGGGAAAGCACAAAGGCGATATCATTTCCTTCAATCAAAAATCTTTTCAAATTGTAGATTGTTATTAATATTATGAGCGAACAATTGTATCTCACCGAATTAGGAAACAAACAATTTCAGTACTTTCAGGAAGGCATAACCCAACCATATGAATTCAGAAAATCACAACTTTTATTGTTAAAAGCTGCCATTGAAACCTATCAAGATGAAATCATTGACGCACTCCAAAAAGATTTAGGGAAGTCAGAATTCGAAACTTACACAACCGAAATCGGATTTGTTTTGAGCGAAATCAAACACACCTTAAAGCAATTGTCGAAATGGATGCAGCCACAAAAACCTTCTTCCCCAATGGCATTGTTTCCCTCTAAAAGCAAAATTATCAACCAATCATATGGTAAAACGCTCATTATTGCCCCTTGGAATTATCCATTCCAATTACAAATAGCCCCTTTGGTTGCATCCATGGCAGCTGGAAACACATCTTTACTCAAACCTTCTGAATTAACGCCACATACTGCTGCCCTACTCACAAAAATCATTCACACCACATTTTCTGAAAGTTATATCGATATCATTGAGGGAAATGGTGCAGAAATTGTGCCCGCAGCCATTAAACACTACCAACCAAACCTTATATTTTTTACTGGATCTACGGCTGTTGGTAAAATCATTGCCAAACAAGCCGCCGAATATCTCATTCCAACAATTTTAGAATTGGGAGGCAAAAGTCCTTGCATTGTAGATGGTTCAACTCCAGTAAAAGCTACAGCCAAAAGAATTCTAATGGGTAAAGCAATCAACGCAGGACAAACCTGTGTTGCACCAGATTACATTTTGGTATATGAAAAATACCACGATGAATTTGTTGGTTCCATGAAAACGGCCATTCACGATTTCTTTGGCAAACACCCTCAAGAATCTCCAGATTATACCAAAATTGTAAACGAGCACCATTTCAACAGACTCATGAATTTAATGGAAGGGTGTGAAATTATTTTGGGAGGACATTCAAACAAAGAAAACTTATTCATTGAACCAACCTTGGTGAAAGTTCCAAACCTCGATCATCCCCTGATGAAAGAAGAGATATTTGGACCCATCTTGCCAATCATTTCGTTCTCAAATGAGGAAGATTTGTATAACATCATTCAAAAGAATCCTAACCCTTTGGCACTGTATATTTTTACGGCAAACAATGCACTTGCTGAGAGAATTACAAACAGAATCTCATTTGGCGGAGGCTGTATTAACAATACCTTAATGCATTTGGTAACACCTGAAATGCCTTTTGGCGGTGTAGGGGGAAGCGGTCAAGGCGCCTATCATGGTAAATTTGGCTTCGATGCATTTACACATAAAAAGAGCATTCTAAAAACCGGCTTTTGGTTCGATCTCAAACAAAAATACCCACCTTACACTGAGAATGCGTTAAAGCTAGTTAAGAAATTTCTGTAGAGTTATAAACGTTGAAATCCTTGTTTTGCAAAAATCGCAAATTACGATTCCAATAAATCTTTCAGAGCGTCGTAAGTTTTATCGGCATTTGGCAACATCACAGCTTCCATTCCCATGTTCAATGGAACCGCTGGAATATCGGCACTGCCTAAAGTTTGCACAGGCGCATCCAAATGCCTAAAGCAATCGCGGCTAATTCTACCTGCCAATGCTTCAGCAAAACTATTGGTGATGGTTTCTTCGGTTAAAACCAAGATTTTTCCATGCTTTTTAGCCAAATTATACACTGCTTCTTGATCGTAAGGCGCCAATGTTCTTAGGTCTAAAATCTCAATATTTCCAGGTAATTTTTTGGCAGCAGCAAGAGCCCAATAAACGCCCATTCCGTATGTCACAACACCAACAGTTTCACCATTGTTAAGGGCTTCCTCAGAACAGTTTAAAACAACCCTAGCCTTTCCAAAAGGAATCACATAATCTTCAGAAGGTTCCGGATTTTTAGCCAATTCTGTTCCAGGCACTTTACTCCAATACAATCCTTTATGTTCAAACATTATCACTGGATTTGGATCGTAAAATGCAGACTTCATAAGTCCTTTCATATCGGCAGCATTGCTCGGATAAGCAATTTTAATTCCTTTAATCGGTAACAAACTACTTTCAACCGTACCAGAATGATATGGTCCACCTCCACCATAAGCGCCAGTAGGAACACGAATCACACTGGCTACAGGAAATTTACCCATGCTTAAATAGCAACTCTTGGATAATTCTGTGACCAATTGGTTCACACCAGGCCATATATAATCGGCAAATTGAATTTCTACAATTGGTTTACAACCAACTGCACTCATACCGGCGGTACTTCCCACAATATATGCTTCTTGGATAGGGGTATTGAAAACCCTTTTACGCCCGTATTTATCAGATAACGTTGCCGCTTCTCTAAATACACCTCCAAGTCTATGTCCTACATCTTGACCATACAACAAAGCCTCAGGGTGTTTTTTCAATATTTCTTCAACAGCAAACAGAGCAGCATCAACCATCATAATTGGTTCTTTACCTTCAGGAGATCTTTCACCTTTTTCTTCTGTGATAGGTGTTGGGGCTTCAATATGGTCGTAAAGAGTTGATGGATGTGGATCAGCTGCAGCTTTAGCAGTTTCAAAATCAGCAAAAACTTTTGCTTTTGCTTTGATTGTAATTTCTTCTAAATTGTCGGAAGTTTCAGCCAAACTAAGAAGCAATTGCTCTAATTTTGGCAAAGGATCCTGACGCATTTGCTTTTCCAAATCGTCGCGATACCATTCACTTCTAACGCCACTTGTATGGTGCCCGAGCAAAGGAACTTTTGCATGCACCAACATCGGTTCGCGGTTTGTGCGCACATATTCAATGGCCCTTTTCATTTCGTCGTTGCATTGAACAAAATCAGATCCATTGATGCGAATTCTGCGCAAACCTTTAAATCCTAAAGCGTATTCAAAAGCATCCATGGCGCGCATTTCATCGCCGCTGGCAGAAATTCCCCAATCGTTATCTTGTACCAAGAAAACAATAGGTAATTTATGTAGAACGGCCATTTGTAGGGCTTCGGAAACTTCACCTTCGGTCATGGATCCGTCCCCCAAAGAAACCAAGACAATTGGTTTTTCAGCGCTGGTAATTAAATTCTGTTCTTCCAAATACTTAAGGCCATGTGCAGCACCGGTAGCAGGAATTACTTGCATTCCTGTTGCGCTGCTTTGATGCGGCATTTTTGGCATATCGGGTCTTTTCAAAGACGGATGTGAGTAATATGTACGTCCACCACTGAAAGGATCATCGGCTTTTGCCAACAATTGCATCATGAGTTCAACCGGTTTCATTCCCATAGAAAGCAACATGCTTTCATCACGGTAATAAGGATAAACAAAATCAATTGGTTTTAAATGAAAACCAGTTGCAATTTGAATGGCTTCATGTCCTTTCGATGTACTATGTACATATTTAGTAATGGGCCTATTTTCTTCATAAATTGCAGCCATTGCACGGGCAGTCTGCATAATATCCCATGCTTTTAAAAGAACATCTTTTTCAACCATTGTTTTACAAGTGCAAGTTTACGCATTTTTGCGATTTTTATGTGAATTGATTTTCGCAAGTTTTGCAATGCATGTTGTTTTATTAAAATCAAAACTCCTATCTTGCAAATATTATTGTTGATTTATATATGATTAAACCATTACTTGCGCTTCTTTTTTTCATCGGATTGACTCCTGTTTACTCACAAATTTCAATCTCCGGAAAAATTAGTGACAAATCCACTCAAAGAGGTATCATTGCCAGTATTTATTCGTCAGAACCATTTTTAATCAATGAGAATGGGATACAAAAATCAATTGCAGCCGGCGAAGTTTTGGCTGAATCAAATGAATATGGGCAATTTACACTTCCCAATAAACCTGCAGACAAAACCAAACTAACCATCAATGTTCAAGGTGAAACATTTGAAGTCATTTACAGCAATGAAAATCCCTGGAATATTGTACTTTCACTTGATTTAGAAAAATTAGGCCAAGTCAATATCAAACAAAATCGACTCAAAGAAAAACTCAAAGAATCACCTCTTACAGTTGAAAGTATGAGTTCTCAAAGCATTAAAGAAACTCCCGCGAGCGATTTTTATGAAGCTTTAGGACATTTAAAAGGCGTTGACGTAACAGCAGCAAGTTTGGGTTTCCGAATCGTAAATACGAGGGGTTTTAATAGCACTTCACCAGTGAGAACACTACAAATCATTGACGGCGTTGACAACCAAAGTCCGGGTTTGAATTTTTCTCTTGGAAACTTCCTTGGGGCTTCAGAATTGGATGTAAATAGCCAAGAAATTGTGGTTGGAGCGAGTTCTGCTTTTTATGGTCCTGGTGCCTTTAACGGAGTGATTAGCATTACCACAAAAGATCCATGGAAAACTCCAGGTTTTAGTTATAAATTTAAGGTTGGTGAACGTCAACTCATGGAAAATGCCTTGCGTTATGCCCATGTGTTTAAATCAAAGAAGGGTCGAGAGCTCATTGCAATCAAAGCAAATTTCTTTTACATGAAAGCGTACGATTGGGAAGCAACAAACTCAGATCCTGTAAAAGGAACTTTACATAATTCGACCAATTTAGGCGGTTATGACGCAGTTAACCGATACGGAGATGAGCTTCCTGGCCCCGGAGAATACAACAAAACTTCACTTACCGGTATGTTTGATTTCCCTGGCTTAGGTCAGTTTTATCGCGAAGGATATTGGGAAAAGGACATTGTAGATTACAATACGTACAACTTAAAATCTTCATTTACCATTGCAGCAAAACCATTTCGCAATAAATCAATGGAATTTATTTACCAAACCAATTTTGGAATGGGAACAACAGTTTACCAAGGCGATAATCGTTACAGTTTAAATGATATAAGATTTTGGCAAAATCGTTTTGAATTCAAACATAAAAATGGATTTGTGAGAATTTACGCCACCCAAGAAGATGCAGGGAATACCTATGATGCGGTTTTCACAGCATTAATTATGCAACAAAAATCTAAACCAGCAGATTTATGGGGCGGCGATTATCAAAGTGCTTGGAAAACCAACTATGTGAGCAAAATGAGAAAATTACCCGGATATCCGGTCATTTTCCCTTTCCAAAATCCTAAGGCTTTTGCCGACAGCGTGAATATGGTCATTAACAACAACAAAGAGCTCATTCAGCAATGGCAAGATGAATGTCGAAAAATCGCAAATAAATGGACTAATTTCCAAAATAGACCTCACAATTCAGCGACATATGACCGATACGAAGTTGGCACTGCCCGATTTGATTCATTGAAAAACGATGTCACAAATCGAAAGAGCTTTGGCGAAGGTGGCAGCGGATTTTTCGATAAAAGTGCTTTGTATCATGCCCAAGCTGAACACCGTTTCAATTTTGGGAAAAGAAACCAATTTGTGATTGGTATGAACGGCCGACTTTATCGTCCGAATACTCAAGGTACAATCTTTTCTGACACCAATGGACGAATCATTCAAAATAGCGAAGCTGGTGCTTATGCGGGATTTGAAAATAAATCGTTCAACGACAAATTAAAAATCAACGCTACAATGCGTGTCGATAAAAATATAAACTTTCCTTATATTTATTCCCCGGCATTTTCAGCGGTTTATACTCCAGATAAAACAACTTATTACCGACTTTCGTTAACCAGTGGAGTGCGTAATCCAACATTGGCAGATCAATACCTGTATTACAATGTTGGTAGGGCTATATTGCTTGGAAACATAACCGGGTATAAAAATATGGTTACATTGTCTTCATTGAATGACTATTTCCTCGACCCAATTAAAGATATCAAAAAGCTCAAATATTTCAATGTTGATCCAGTGCGTCCAGAAAAAGTTAAAAGCATTGAAATTGGATACAAATCATTCTTGTGGGACAATAAAATCAATATCGATCTAAGTACCTATTACTCTTATTATGAGGATTTTATAGGATATAAAATTGGTTTTGACCCTAAGTTTAACAACATTTTAACCAATGAAATTATTGGGGGACAAGTGTATCGTATTGCCACAAATGCAAAAACAGATGTAACCACCATGGGAACTTCTTTTGGCATCAATTACTTCTTTAAAGATAAATATACCCTAGGTTTCAACTATTCATTTAACCAACTCAATAAAAAAGACGATTCAGACCCAATCATCCCAGCATTCAATACGCCAAAAAATAAATTTAACTTGAGTATTGGTGGTTCGCAATTGGAATATAAAAAAATTAAAAATGTATCGTTCAATGTTAACTTTAAATGGATTGAGGGATTTGTTTATGAAGGATCACCTCAATTCAC
>CAIRMY010000180.1 GCA_903879775.1 uncultured Bacteroidota bacterium | reverse complement strand
GAAGGGGTGATTTCGCTTTCTGATTTAAAGTTGAATTTGGATTTGAAGCAATTTTTTCAATATTACAAAGTGCTCAATGCTCGTTTTTTAGCTCGAAGAATCGGAATGAATCCAACGTTATTGTCGCAATACGTGAGGGGTGTGAAGCGTCCATCTCCCAAGCAAACCGAGAAAATTATTCAGGGGATACAGGGCATTGGGAGGGAGCTGTCTGATTTGCGATTTATTTAAGGGTAGAAGCAGGAATTTATCCGTTTTGAAACGTTTATAAACGTTTAAGATACGGCTATGGCGAAGAGGTGGTTTTAGGTTTGCGTTCAAAAGAAAAAGGGATGCATGATTTAGCATTGGAGGAATTCAGGAAGAAATTGGTGTTCAAGCGTTACAGTGATAATACGGTGAAAACGTATGTGGATGCGTTGCGGGTTTTTTTTCATTTTTATGAGGGGATGTTGTTGGAAGAATTAACCCATCGGCATGTGGAGCAATTTTGCACCGATTACATTTTGCAGCGGGGTCTTTCGTTGAGTTATCAGAACCAGGTGATTAATGCGGTAAAATTGTTTTACAAGCATCGGTTTCAGAAGGTGATGGAGGTGGATGTTATTCAACGGCCGAGGCGGGAGAAGCGACTGCCGAATGTGTTGAGCAAGCAGGAGGTGAAGCTGATTTTGGAGAAACCAACCAATTTAAAGCATCGGGCGATGCTGAGTTTAATTTACGCTTGCGGATTGAGGAGGGGGGAGTTGTTGCAACTTCGGTTGAAGGATGTATTATCGGACCGGCAATTGTTGTTTATTCGGCAATCGAAGGGGAAGAAGGACCGGGTGGTACCGATTGGGGAGAAGATCATTGAGATGTTGAGGGATTACTACAAGGCTTATCGTCCGAAGGTTTGGTTATTTGAGGGCCAGGTGGTGGGTGAGAAATACAGTGAAAGGAGTTTACAATTGGTATTAACGAGGGCGGTGGAGAAGGCGAAAATAGCCAAGCCGGTGAGTTTGCATTGGTTGAGGCACAGTTATGCGACGCATTTATTGGAGAATGGCACGGATTTGCGGTACATTCAGGAGTTATTGGGGCACAGCAGTTCCCGCACCACGGAGATTTACACCCACGTTAGCACCAAAAATTTACAAAAAATTCGTTCCCCATTTGATGATTTATAGAAATTTTCGACTACTTTGCATAAGCGAAACTTATCCACTTCCTTTCGACTCTTTCAAGCATTTTGAAGATATGAATTGGCGGGTATAAGGTAGTTATAGGTAATGCTCAATAAAATCAGGAAATAGAAATGAATGAAAAAGCAAATTGAAGTAGCAAAACAGAATAATTTGCTTAAAAAAGATTCGCTTAGAAGAGTAATTTCTGTCGCCAACCTGTATGAGATCAAATTTTTTCTTCAAATGCAAATTATTTGACAACTTTATTGATAAACATTAAATTTGAATGGAACAAAATTATGAAATGTCGCACAACCTATAACAGCAACTTTGCGCCAGCGTCGTTTCACTCCGCCGAGCGCCAAGTCGCGGAACGTTATAGGCTATGTTGCGGACGACCTCAAACAGAAATTTATGTATAGGCAAATTGAAACAGAACGACTTTTAATAAGACCGATAAAAATTACTGATACGAGTTTTATCCTTGACTTGTTAAACTCAGATGGTTGGTTGCAGTTTATTGGTGACAGAAAAGTTGAAAACGTTAAAGACGCTGAAAAATATATTCAAAACATTCTCGACAACGAGAAATTCTATTACAGTGTCTTTGAGCTTAAAGAAAGCAAACAAAAAGTTGGCATTATAACGTTTCTTTATCGAGACAACCAACAATTTCCCGACATTGGATTTGCAATGCTACCAGAATTTGACAAAAAAGGTTACGCAATTGAAGCAACT
>CAIRMY010000179.1 GCA_903879775.1 uncultured Bacteroidota bacterium | reverse complement strand
GGAACTCACAGAACTTGCAACTGGATCCTATTCTGAATACAAAGATAAAGCATTAAGTCTTGCAATCAATTCCGAATTACGATGCCAACTTCAATCATCATTAAAGAACAAATTAAAGACAAATGACTGGCCTGTGAAACCTGCCGACCAAGTTATTGCGTTCATCAATACCCTTGGACAAATCAAATGAAAAAAAGTTGTATTGTCCTTATTCCGGTTTACAAAGAGGACCTGGACGCAGATGAATTTTTTTCTGTGAAAGCGTCTTTAAAACATTTACTCGATTTTGAAGTTTTGTTCATCGGCCCAGAGCTGCTGAACATTAACTACTATTCAAAACACTTTCCTAATATTCAATTTAAATATTTCAACAAAGATTTTTTTGCAAGCATCAATGGCTATAACAAATTACTAACTTCTGAATTTTTCTATGAATCTTTCGATGGCTATGAGTACATGCTCATCTTGCAAACTGACGCCATTCTTCTAAAAAATGAACTTTCAAAATGGATTGACATTGGCTACGACTATATTGGAGCTCCTTGGCCAAAGGGCTATTCATTAACACTCAACACCAACAAAATACCTCTGGACAATGGAATTACGTGTACGACTTTTGTCGGCAATGGTGGGCTGAGTTTACGAAAAATACGTAGTTGCATTCAACTGATCCAAGAATTTCCAGACCTATCGTTGACATGGCGAAATACAGGACATGCAGAGGATCTATTCTTTGCCTTTTTATCAACAGTGTCTGATTTTTTTAAAACGCCCAACATCAAAGTTGCGGCTAAGTTTTCTCATGACATTGATCCGCGATACCTGTCAAAACTGATCGAAAATGAAGCGCCCTTTGGCGTACACGCTTGGTCTAAATATGACAGAGACTTTTGGACGAGTCATCAGCAATGGCCAATGTTGGGAGAGAATAATGATTTCTAACTTTGTATCAAATATCGCTGAATCTAGTTTGCTGCGAACATTCAATAGCGCCACGGACATTGTGGAAATATCTGATTTATTTGGATTGCATCACCAAAAATGTTTGATAAAAAGAAAGAAACTTAGCAAGTTAAAGAATCGCGACAGATTTAAAAATATATTTGTAATAAGCAATCTCTCTACGTATCACAATATTGATAAGATAATTAATGGAAGGGATGTAATCAATATTTCTGATAAAGAATTTTTAATATCAAATTTTGATTTTAACGAATCACTAATTCTTTTAACGAATAATAATTTAGCTCAAATTGGACCTGCTGATTTCAGTCGATTCCTTGAACAATTTGAAAGCTCCGTTGTTGCCGTACATGACTTTGATAATCATCACTGGCATCACTTAAGCATAGCTTGTGCTGTGGTTGCCGATGTATACGTGCCTGCGCACCTTTCCAGCAGTATTATTCAATCACGAATTAACCCCAATATTGATATCAGTCTCCCCTGCGGAACCATTCAATGGACTCGCGAATTGCTGTTCAATCATCTTGAAGAAATCTTTAATCTGAACAGAACAAAAAGCCCACTGGGGATGCACAATTTTTATGAAAAATTTAAATATCGAAATTCTGTAATTTCGACTTTAGGAAAAAATATCCCAT
>CAIRMY010000178.1 GCA_903879775.1 uncultured Bacteroidota bacterium | reverse complement strand
TATCTAAATGATTATAAACATTCTGCCTCCCTTTCAAACTTCCAGACAAATCACCTGGCTCAACAAACTTACTACCTTCACTAAACAATCCTGTTAACTCTCTTAAAATATCCTCATCCTTATGTCGTGAGCTTAAGGTCAGATAAATAGCAACAGATCTGGCTTGACAATTATAGGATTTTTTATTTTTGTATATTAAGGACGTTTGGCTAAAAGCAATGTCCGTAAAACCATCGTACTCTTTTAACAAATTACGATTCTGAAAAGTAAGTAAACTCCTAATATATAGGTAGTCATAAAAATTTGGAGCTTTTGTAACTGGAAAATCCTCATCCTCAAACCGAAATCCTAATAACATTCCAGAATTTTTGAGCCGAATGTCGGTTTTAGCATCAACTGAATCAGAGTTAAGTAAATCTATATATGGGCCTCCATTTTCAAACACCTTTGATCCCTGGTAAGTCGACTCGACAGAAAAATTCCTGCCTTCAAACGGCAGATTAAATGCACTGAGTGAGATTCCTAATATCGCTTCTGATCTTGTTGATATTTCTAGAATTCTAGTTAATCCGATTTGCTGCCCTGCCGCTTCATGCAAATTCCTAATTGACTTTTTTGCCTGACTAATTGCCATTCCAGGCACCCATTCAAAATCAACCAATACCTCTGTGAATAAATCACCACTCGAATTTAAGTTCGGCAAAAATACAATTCTGCTCGCCATTAGATTTCATCCCAGCTTAAACTAAACCTTCTACCGTCAAATTTTGTGTTTATATTTTTCTTATAGAAATAATTATGCTTACATTCAAACTCGATATTTAAATGTGCAAAATCTTGATTGAGTTTGTTGTATATAGCCGTAAATGATTCAATCTTAGGTCCTGGAAAATGAATTTTTCTGATCCTGTCAGCGTCAATTTTGTTAAAAAAAATTAATTCGGATTGTAAGTCAGTGGGAACATATTTACGTATTGCTTCTTGATTACGTAATGACTCATTAAGAAACATTCGATTTAAACCTAAACTACCTACATATTTATCGGGCCTTTGTTCCGCGTCCTTTTTTAAATCAGATCTTGCTGAGTTTCCCGGAAAAGCTGCAAAATGTTGAAGTAGTAAGGTGTTTTCGCTTATCTCTAATATTGCGTAATTTTTGATATCCAGTCCAGTTTTATTATTCAACATCCATATATTTGGAGAAGCCATTGAACAACATACGCCCTGATATATCTCATCAAATCTTTGTGAGTCTGTTACGACGTATGGTATTTGTTCTTTCTTAAGGTCATGAATACTTTTCAGACCTTCTGTAAGTATGGAAATTAAATTAGTTACATGTGTAAAATGAAGAATATTCGTGATATTTTTTCGATTAAGAGTCTCTATTATTTTTGATTTATTCCCAGCAAATTTTTGGTTCGCTACTTCTTCAAGCTTGACTGAATATTTAGTTAATTCCATGGTCATATTTTATAGTTGTATTTGAACATTTGCGACTTTAATGAATGAGTATGAATAATTTCGGCTTAAGCTTGTCATATAATATGACAGTATATTTTG
>CAIRMY010000177.1 GCA_903879775.1 uncultured Bacteroidota bacterium | reverse complement strand
TTTTTTTCCTTGTAAATTATTGCCTAATCCTAAGTTTAAATAACCTCCCTTATTTTGGAATAAACTACCTACAGGGCTTTTTTCGAATGCATTGTATTTAATGGCATTGCCGTTGGTATCCATATATTCTTTTGTCCAACCTTTAGAAGCAGCATCAATCTCTGGAACATATGAAAATCCAATCGAAGGATTGATTGTATGTCGTATTGCCCTCAATTTGCCTACCTTGATGTTCGATACAGTACCATATATATTTGTATTTGCACTTGCAGAAAAGTTGTATCCATATTGGCGGTAAAATCCTTGAGAATCTCTTGTAATTATTTTCTTTGTGGTTTTGTCATATTCCTTGATTTGTGTGGTTAAATGCCAATTTTCATTGTAATTGATACTTGGAGAGATGTTTAAGGCCCCATTGAATAATTTCACATTGGTACTTAAAGGAATTGAATGCTTTACTCCTGATAACATTGTATTGAACACCTGTGCATAGTTTTCACTAAAAATAATAGAATCTTTTGTTTTGATATTGTTCATCATTGTGGCGTTGTAGCTCAAACGAATTTGTTCATACCACGAAGTATTTGATCCGTTTTTCTTTGAAAAAGGAGTGATACTAGAAGCCGATATATTTACTGTAGGTAGTTCTAAACCAAAATCTCGTGTTGCGGTATTTTGAGAATGTCGTGCAGAAACAGATAAATTCAATTTATTTTGAAACATCATTCTACCATAATTGATACTCGAAGTAAATTGATTGTTGCTTAAACTATTTAAATCTCTTGAGTTTCTGCGGTTAAATCCACCTGTAACTATATTAATGTTGCCATTGAAAGTGATGCCGGGGTATAATTTTGGGTCTATATTAAATTGTGAGCGAATGCTAAAGTCATTGTTTTTGAAATATTCTGGGCTTGTTTCTTCAGCACCATTTCCGAATTTACTGATTTGCAAGGCCAATGTCCCTCTAAATTTATACCTTTTATAATACTGTGTTTGTAAACCCAAACGAAAATCACCATTGAAATAGGCATCGGAGGTAATTTGAATGTCGGAATATTGACCAAGACCCATGTAATAACCAAAGTTTTGGAGGTAATAGCTACTGTTTGCACTGTTAAATCCTAATGAAGGGAATATGATTCCATTTCGTTGACCTTTTTTTAAGGGAGCCAAACCAAATGGAAGTGCCAGTGGGGTAGGGATCCCTGCAAAAACAAGGTTGGCAGGTCCAAATAGGGCTTTATTGTTCGGCATCACTTTTAGTTTTGAAGCACTTAAATAAAAATGTGGATGCGGATCACTGCAAGTCGTTATTTTCCCATCAATCCCTGTGAACGTGCCATCATTTTGTTTAAGTACAGTTCCTAAATGAATAAAGGCTTCATCTTGAGCAAGCATTAAGCCGTAAACTTTACCTTTTTTCGATTGACTATTGTATTTCATTGAATCGGCTGTGTATTTATCGCCGTTATCTTCCAATACGGGTTTGAATGTGTATTTTTTATTTGAGTCGAGGCCGCCTTTTGCAAACAATACTTTTGAATTGAGGTCAACCTCTACGTAATAAGCTTTGAGATGGGTGTTGTCCATATCGATAGATGACTTATTATATAGGTGTACCGTTTTTGTGTTGAAATTTAAGTAAAGTGAATCTTCGGCTTGAAAGGCAACAATTGACTCGAGTGATTTCTTTTTTGAAGGACTGACCACAGCGCTGTCTTTTAAAGTAGACAATGTATCGGAGATAGGCTTTGTTTGAGCCTTTAAAACTGTGTTGAAACAAAATAAAAACCCTATCCACAAGGTGGTTGCTATATGTTTTCGGGCTTTTTCTTTCATTTAGGATATAAAGGTGCGAAATTCGGCAAAATTTTTGCCATTACAACCATATGAGATTCATGAATATTTTAAATACTAGTTTTTTTTCGAGGGATAAAATAAACTTTCCGATGAAAAGGAGCGTGTTAACCATTTTGTTTTCAATATTGGTATTGGTATTTATGCCATCTTTAGACACACAAGAAATTGTGAGAAAAAAAGTTGACAAAGTAAATATAATTGTGATTGATCCGGGTCATGGAGGGATCGACCCTGGTTGTAATGGTGCAGGTGAGGTTTGGGAAAAGGAAGTTACATTGGCAATAGGATTGAAATTGGGTAAATATTTACAAGATAGTATGCCACAGATAAAGGTTTTATATACGCGGAGTACAGATAAATCTTTAAAGCTTTGGGAGCGACCTAATTTTGCCAACAAGAACAATGCGGATTTATTTATTTCAATACATTGCAATGCCAATGATAATTCGAAAGCGAGTGGTAGCGAAACATATTTTATGGGGTTGCATAAAACTCAAGGTAATTTAGATGTTGCCAAAAGAGAAAATTCGGTCATTACTTTTGAGAATGACTATAAAGACAATTCGAGATACGGTGGGTTTAATCCTGATTCTCCTGAAGGACACATTATTTTTTCCTTGGTACAAAATGCGTTTATGAAGCAGAGTTTTAAATTTTCTACTTTAGTGGAAGAAGAAACGAGTAAAAAAAGTAAAATACACACAAAAGGGGTGAATCAAGCAGGTTTTTTGGTCTTATGGAAAACCGCTATGCCATCTGTTTTAATTGAAACTGGATTTTTAACAAATGGTGCCGACCGTTCTTATTTGAAAAACGAGGAGGGACAGAAGGTGATAGCTGAAGGCATTTACAGGGCAATTAAACAATATAAGTTGCAATTAGAGAAATCGAAATAATTATTTTGAATTCTAAGAACACTTACAACGGAATATTCCAGGCTCGACAAATGTCATAAAAATGTCAAAAGTCATTTTTGCTTTAGTTTAAATTATTGAAAATCAATAGCATCTAAAAAGCATTACAAAATATTTTTATTTTTTTTTGCAATTTTTTGCAACCTTTGGTGCATATTGCGTCATAAGAATATAACTAACATCTAAAAATATCTATGAAATCAACAATTACTAAACTAAAGCACATCTTGTATTTCGGTGCGATGGCGTTGGGATTCTTCTCAACCAATCGAGCTGAAGCACAAGCGTGTGGAGCCGGATCCCAACATGCGTATGGATGCGGAGGACTTTATGGCTACTGCGGCGACATCGATGCGGTGACTGTAAAAAGCAAAACGGGAGTGCTAGCCACCTACAGTGGTTTAACTTGTACTGGGGGCGGTGGAAATACCTTTAAAGGTGTTTTAAACGCAGGTTCACCTTTCGATTTAACAGCTGGTGAGGAAATCACTATTGAATTAACCGGTACAGCTTGGGCTGGTTATGTAACAAAACCAGGTGTTTGGATTGATGCAAACCGAGACAATTCTTTGTCGGGTGCAGAATGCTTAATCGATCCAAGTACTACAGCCATTTCTGGTTTCCAATCGTTTCAAGTAAAATTACCTTGCTTTAGTGCAACTGGTAAATCTTATTTGCGCTTTAGAGGAACTTTGAGTGCTTACAACATGAGTAAAACTCAAGGTTGTGGATCTTTTGCTGGTTATGGTAACGACTTCGATTTAGAAATCAACTTAAAAGTTGGTTCTACTCCAGTTGCTAACTTTATTGTTCCTACGGGTCCTAACTGGCAAGGTACAAACGTAAACTTTATTGCAACCAACCCTAATGCTGGTGCAAATTATAAGTGGACATTCACTGGTGCTTCTGCTGTAACCAATAACAATTCTGTTAAAGGAATTGCTAAATGGGCTTCTGCTGGTACTTACGACGTGAAAATGTTGGTTGACTATTGCGGAAATGCGGATTCAATTACAAAACAAGTAAAAATCACCGCTCCTACTTCAGTTCCGGTTGCTGATTTTATTGCAGAATCGAATGAAGTGGAATTGGGTTTCAATACGAATCTATTTGATTTAAGTACAAATGGTCCAACTTCATGGGCATGGGAATTGATTACGCCTACAGGTGTAAACAATACTACATATTCTGGTCAAAATCCTAAAATGGATTTTGTTGAAACTGGATGGCATGAAGTATGTTTAGAAGCAACCAATGCTGTTGGTACTTCAAATAAAGTTTGTAAGAAAAGATATATCGAATGTTTGCCTACTTTGGATAACTACTTAGGCCCTCAACATTCAACAACAACCAAATATGGTCGTTTGTTCGATCACGCTGGTCCTACTGCGAACTATTCAAACGGACGTAAAACTTCATTTGACTATTTCCAAATTTTGCCTTGTGGTGCGAAAGAAATTCGTATCAAATTTACTCAATTGAAATTAGCTGACAATGGTGATATCATGAGAATTTATGATGGTGACCAAGCTGATCCTAATTATGAAGTAACGCCTAAAATTGGTATTACAAATGCAAATCAATCTTACTATGATACTGCTACAATTAAATTGTACAGAGGTGCTGCATACATTACTTTTGAATCAAACGGTTCTGGTAATGATGCTGGATTCATTATGAATTGGGATTCTGATTTACAACCGGCTACTGCTCCAAAAGCTAAATGGACAACCCAATACGATCCAATTGGTACTGGTGTAGAAGCAATCTTTACAAATGCTTCAGCAAACACTAAAGGTGTTCCAGATTTCCAATGGTATGTAGACGGAAGTTTGTATACAATTGCTCCTGATTTTAGCAATAAATTCACAACAGATGGTAACTATGAAGTTTGCTTAATTGCAACTACTTGTACTGGTGTTGATACTTTCTGCGACTATTTGGCGGTTCAAACTCCAAGTGCTCCTGGTAACGTTAGCTACACTGCTAGCAACTTGCGTCCAGTAATTGGTGAAGTTGTAACGATTGCAACTGAAACAGATTATGCTGACAATTTTGAGTGGAGTATTTTCCCTACCTCTTTTACATTTGAAAATGGTACGAGCAAAAGCAGCCGTAACCCTCAAATTAAATTCTCTAAAGGTGGTCCATATACTTTCACATTAAGTGCTTGGAACTCTTATGGTACAAAATCTGCGACTGAAAAGAAAATTATCAAAAACAAATATGTAATTGTACTTGACTACTGTATTCCTTTGGTAAACATGGTTAGTACTGACGTTGCTGTGAACAATGTAAAAGTTACAGATAAATCTGGTAAAATCTTAATTGATAACATGAGCGGTAACACCACTGATGCTTACACAGACTTTACAGATGTTCGCGTAATGAAAATGACTTATGGTGCATCTTACGACTTATCAATCGAAAGAAAAACAACGTCGAATACAGTAAATTACAAAACTTGGATTGACTGGAATATCGATGGTGACTTTGATGATGCGAATGAAGAAGTTTTAAGTTCTGGTGCTATCACTGGTGGAACTGCAACTGCAAAAATTGTTGTGCCTGCATTGGCTAACAGTTTCGAAGGTAAAACTCGTATGCGTGTTGGTGTATCTTATGGTTCTTTTGCAAACACTCCATGTGGTGTTAACCAAGTAGGTGAATTTGAAGATTATTCAATTCAATTAGCGAATGATAACTTACCTCCAGTGATTAACTTGGTTGGTAGTGATACAGTTCGTGTTGAACGCGGTACTTCTGTAAATTCTTGCTACGCTGAGGTTGCTTCTAAAACTTTCTCTGCTTATGATCCAACTGAAGGTGATATGACTAGCAAAGTTGTGATGGTTTCTGATTTAGATTGCAAAACTTCTGGTGTATATTCAATTTCGTTTGATTTGAAAGACGCTTCTGGAAATTCAGCTCCAACTAGATCTAGAACAGTAATTGTAGTTTTAGATAAGACTGGTCCAGTATTGACATTACAAGGTAATGATACCATTAACCTAGAGCAATGTGGAACTTACACAGAAGCTGGTGCAGTTGCAAATGACTTAATTGATGGTGATTTATCATCTGCAATTAAAGTTGTTGGTTCTGTAGATCCTAGTAAAGTGGGTGATTACACAATTACTTACACAGTAAAAGATGCACAAGCTAACGTTTCTTCAAAATCTCGTTTTGTTCGTGTTCGTGATACTCAAAAGCCAGGTATCTTCCGTTTAGGTAAGAAAATCACTGATGGTATGACAATCGACGTTCAAATCAATAGCGTATTTGTTGATGATATTTATTCTAACGACCCTTGTAACGGTAATATTTTCTTATCTAAGAACCCAGGTTTCTTTGGTCCAGTGAATAATCAAATTCGTAACACTTATCCTATAGTTTACAATGCTATGGACCCATCTGGTAACAAAGCTACTGAAGATGGATTTACAATCAACTACCGTGTAGATGATTATATCGCTCCTAACATTGAATTGAATACAGGTGATACTCTTTACCATGATGTAAATAGTAACTACTCTTCTAGAAGTGTATCAGTTTCTGATAACTACTACCCTGTAAATAAAATTAGTGTTGTAAGAACTGGTAAAGTTGATCCTTACACTTTGGGTACATATGTTGAAACATACACTGCAACTGATGAGAGTGGTAATGCTACAACTAAAAAACGTTTCGTTAAAGTTGTTGACCGTATAGCTCCTCAAATGACAGCACCTCCAATAAGTGTTTGTGTTGGTACTCCATTCTGGGCTAACTCAGGTTTGATTATCAAAGACAACTATTATTCTCCATCTGATTTGATGCCATTGGTTAAAGTAATGAACCATAACATCAACATCTTTGAAGCTGGTGTTTACTTCATCAACTATACATTGATTGACCCTAGTGGAAACGAAGCGAGTATCGTATCTCGTTCTGTATATGTTCAATACCCACCTAATTGCCAAAACACTTACACAGGTGTGAATAGCTTAACTTTAGACAAAGCAATTACTGTTTATCCTAACCCTGCTAGCAGCAAAGTAAACGTATCTTATGCTTTAACAAACACACAACCATTGTCAATTGAAATTACAAATTCAATTGGTGCTGTTGTTGCTACTAAAGTTGTTGACGGTGGTTCAGGCGTTGCTGAACTTAACATTAACGACATCGTATCTGGAGTTTACTTCGTACGTATGACAAA
>CAIRMY010000176.1 GCA_903879775.1 uncultured Bacteroidota bacterium | reverse complement strand
ATCCTTGGATTTTATTGTTCTGTAATCGATGTAATAATTCGCATCCAATTGTGGCCAAACTCGTGCATTTTTCTCAAAAACATCGACCATAAAATTTACGGCTGGACTTACAGATATTCCCATATTTTTAAGAGTATCAGTCCAAATTGATTGGGTGAATCCTGCGTCTATCTGAAATACGCCAAACAGAGCAGCAGTAGAATACCAACTTCCATAAACGGTAGTTTTAGGTTTTAGACCATAGCCGTATCCAATCGAAGTATTTGGGATAGGAATAATTGCAACGCCTGGTATATTCGTCAATGCACCACCAAATGATGCTGAAACCGCATGTTCTTTGTGGGCGAGAGGTTTGACAAATCTGCTTGGGGCACAACTGTAGGTAATAGAAATTGCCCCGATGTAAAATAGCCACTTCATTCCGTATATTTTATGTAATCAAATTGACAGTTTCTTATTTTCAAAGTATCCGGAAACCCATTTCTTGATAGATTAACTTGAAGAAAACCACTCATGATTTTAGAAATTGTATCGAAAGATGAAATTGAATAAATCCCGTCGCTAGCATTCATATAGTAAATGCCATTTTTTGTTCCTAAAGTACCCAAACTATTCATTGTGAACGTTCCAATAGCTCCATTTGAACCAATATTGAATTGAAAACTCAATGAATCATTCGAGGCGTTCAATGAATAGGTGTTTTCTGAAAATGCAATCGATTTACTTGTCATAGAAATTGGAGTACCGTTCAGTTCTAGAAACAATGAAGGTGGATTGTTTACCGGACATGGTGCACAATTTCCACCACAATCAACGCCTAATTCTCCTGCATCAAGGAATCCATTTGAACATTTGTCAACCGTATCAGTTTTCTTTTTACATGCAGAAAAAATGACTAAAATTGTGAACAAAAAAGTGGGATAGTTTTTCAATGATTTCATTAGGACTAATCTACAAAATAATTATTTGTTAAATGTCGGAAGTTCAGTGCACTTATCGTACAATTAGAGAATTGTCAACTGGCATTTTCAAAGAGAAGGGCTCGAAATTCATTGCTTTGGCGGCACCATGCTATTCCGAAGAAGAAGCAAAACAATTATTGGATCAATGGCGCAAGGAACATCACCAATCTAGACATCTTTGTTATGCCTATCGTTTGGGCTTGGACAAAAATATATTTCGCGCAAATGATGATGGAGAACCAAATAACTCGGCTGGAATACCAATTTTAGGTCAAATACAATCATTCGATCTAACAAATATCTTGGTTGGAGTAATTCGTTATTTTGGTGGAACAAAACTCGGCGTAGGAGGTTTGGTTCAAGCATATAAAACTGCAGCCAAGGAATCATTAGAAGTAGCAGATATTATTGAGGTTGAAGTGTTTTCACATTTTGAGATTGAATTTAACTATGATGAAATGCCAGGAATAATGAACTTATTAAAACAACGAAAAATTACTATTTCAACACAGCGATTTAATGAAGATTGCTACTTGGAAATCAATGTTGAATTAAATAAAACGCATGAATTTGAAATGGCATTAAAAGATTTTAAATCAGTAGTTTGTGTTAATAAAGGAATGTATTAGAGATGGAATTACTCAAACAATTAATAGAAATTAGAGGTGCATCGAGTGACGAAGGCCGTGTAAAAGATTTTATCCTTGAGTATGTGCAAAGTGAATCCATTAAATGGAAAACGAAGCCTACGATTATAGAAGGAATTGATTACCAGGACTGTTTGATTTTGGTATTTGGAAAGCCTACAACGGCTATTTATGCGCACATGGACAGCATTGGTTTTACTGTTGGTTATGATAGGGAATTAATCCGGATTGGCGGACCTAGAGCGATTGATGGAATGCAATTAGTTGGTTCAGATAGTCAAGGTGAAATAGAAACTGAATTAATGGTTTTAGAGGACGAAGATGGAAGTAAAACATTGCAATATGTTTATGAACGCCCCATCGATCGAGGTACAATTCTGACTTTTAAGCCTGATTTCAGGGAGACGGATGAGTACATACAATCACCTTATATGGATAATCGTTTGGGTGTTTGGAATGCATTGAAAGTTGCGGAGTCATTAGAGAATGGTGCTATCGTTTTTTCAACGTATGAAGAGCACGGTGGTAATTCTGTAGGATTTTGTGCAAATTATTTATTAAAGGAGTATGGAGTGCGTCAATCGTTAATTTCTGATATTACCTGGGTGACTCATGGAGTGGTGCATGGCGGCGGAGTTGCAATTTCGATGCGAGACAGCGGTTTGCCTCGCAGAAAATACCTAGAGAGAATTATACAATTAGCAAAATTGTCTGGTGTTCAATTTCAATTGGAGGTTGAATCAGCAGGTGGAAGCGATGGAACAATGCTTCAAAAATCGGATCTTCCAATTGATTGGTGTTTCATTGGTGCACCAGAAGACCATGTGCACACACCAGATGAAAAAGTAGTTAAGTACGACATTATGTGCATGGTCGAGTTGTACCGTTACCTCATGCAACATTTATAAAAATGAGTTACATTTAATAGAAATTAAAGACAATGGATTCTTCACTAACATGTCAATTATATAAATATGATCCCGAATTTTTCTTGATTACCAAGGATACACCGGCCTATTTTGCTGCTGAATTTGTGAAGGGTACATTGGATGAAGATTATGTATCATGGCTTAATTTTCATAGTCTTGATGATAGAAAAAGTATTCAGACACTGTGCGAACATCTTGATATAGAGTTACTTTCTGTAGAGGATATTTATACTGAAAAGCGGCGCCCAAAATTGGAGGAGTATCCGCATTACATGTTCTTTTCTGTTCGCTCTGCATTGCCAATTATAGGTGAAGGGGAAGGGCTTGAACAAGAGCAAGTGAGTTTTATTTTAGGTAAGAATTATTTGATTTCATTTCAAGAAAAGAGTTCAGACCATTTTACGGATGTCCGAGATAGAATTGAAAAGAAAAGAGGGAAAATTCGTTACAAAGGTCCTGACTTTTTACTTTTTAGGATGCTCGAAGCAATTATTGACAATTATTTTGAAGTATTGGAGGGTATTGATGAATCAATTCAATTGTTGGAGAAAAAATTAGTGACACTTAAGGATGCGGAAACGTTGAAATTAATTGAAACGGAAAAACGTAAGCTAGTTGAATTAAGAAAAATTGTTCTACCAGTCAAAGAGGTTACTTCCCATCTTGAAAAGTTAAAAGGTCCTTTTCTCGACGCTGACAACCATCATTATTTTGCTGATCTTAAAGAAAATTGTTCGGCAGTTTTAGAGGATATTGATGCCAATAAACAAATTTTGGAAGGCATGGCGAACTTATACTATGCCGTGCAAGGTCAACGCATGAATGAAATCATGAAGGTCT
>CAIRMY010000175.1 GCA_903879775.1 uncultured Bacteroidota bacterium | reverse complement strand
TCGCCACCTGCTAAAATTGCTGGAATCGCCACTTTTTGGATAGGCGTAGGTTCGGTGTATCCCTGCTTTTCTACAGTAGACACAAGTTGAGGTAGTAACCCCAAGTTTTCAAAATTTTGCATTAATATATTTTTTCGGGCTAACGCTTCAGAGTCAGAAATGAAAGCGTAGGAATCGCAATAGATTCAAACTACAAAAGTCCCACTCGTAAAGAATTGCGGTGCAAAGGTACAATATGTTTTTAAATATTCCAAGTCTTTTCCACATTTTATCAAGAAAACTGTGGAAAACCCCATTTAAACTTGCAGGATTCCTGGGTGAAATGGCTTGACTTGAGCGTGATTAGCTGCTTCAATTCCCATTGTGATCCATTTTCGGGTATCCAAAGGATTAATGATTGCATCGACCCATAATCTAGCAGCTGCATAATAAGGAGTTGTTTGGCTATCGTATCGCTGTGTAATTTTGTCGAGCAATGCCTTTTCATTTTCTGGGGTAATTTCTTCTCCTTTTGCTTTAAGCGATGCCTTTTCTATTTGCAACAATGTTTTGGCTGCCTGTTCGCCCCCCATCACGGCAATTTTTGCATTTGGCCAGGCAACGATGAGCCTTGGGTCATAAGCTTTTCCGCACATGGCATAGTTTCCAGCTCCATAACTATTGCCAAGAATGATGGTAAATTTTGGCACAGTACTGTTTGCCATGGCCATCACCATTTTTGCCCCATCTTTAATTATACCTCCCTGTTCAGATTTGCTACCAACCATAAATCCAGTAACATCTTGTAAGAATACCAATGGTATTTTCTTTTGGTTGCAATTCATGATAAAACGAGCTGCTTTATCGGCGCTATCGCTGTAAATAACACCGCCAAATTGCATTTCTCCTTTTTTGCTTTTAACCATTTCACGGTTATTGGCAACAATGCCAACTGCCCAACCATCGATTCTCGCATAACCACAAAGAATGGTTTTTCCATAGCCTTCTTTGTATTGTTCGAATTCGGAATTGTCAACCAATCTCTCAATAATTTCAATCGATTTATATGTTTTGCCTTTATCGGCGGGAAAAATGCCCCAAATTTCTTCTTGTTTTTTAACGGGTAAAACAGCTTTTACCCTATCAAAACCAGCTTTTTCTTTATGGCCAATTTTGTCCATAATGTATTTAATACGGTCTAAACACGCTTGGTCGTTCGGAAACTTATCGTCAATTACGCCTGAAATTTCACTTTGAGTTGTTGCGCCACCTAAGGTTTCATTGTCAATATTTTCTCCAATTGCAGCTTTTACCAAATAGCTTCCTGCTAAGAAAATACTTCCATTTCCTTCAACAATGAGAGCCTCGTCTGACATAATTGGCAAATAGGCACCACCTGCAACGCAACTGCCCATAACGGCAGCAATTTGTGTGATACCCATAGAACTCATGATGGCATTGTTTCTAAACATTCTACCAAAATGTTCTTTATCTGCAAATATTTCATCTTGCATCGGAAGAAAAACCCCTGCACTATCAACCAAATAAATGATTGGAAGGTGATTTTCCATTGCAATTTCTTGTGCTCTTAAATTTTTCTTACCTGTTATTGGAAACCATGCCCCAGCTTTTACGGTTGCATCATTTGCAACAATAACGCACTGACGCCCAGATACATATCCAATACCAGCAACTACGCCACCGGCCGCACATCCCCCATATTCAGAATACATATCAAAACCGGCGAATGCACCTATTTCAATCCAATTAGAATTGTCATCTCGTAGATATTCAATTCTTTCTCTTGCAAGAAGTTTGCCTTTTTCTTTTTGCTTTGCCGCAGATTTAGCGCCTCCACCAGCGTAAATTTTTTCTAATCTGCTTTTTACAATATCCCAATTTTGTTTGTTGGAATCTTCGTTCTTATTGAATTGAATGTCGGTTGTAGACATGATTCAAATATACTTTAAAAACAGAGTTTTACACCTTGTTTTTTCTGAAAAATCAGAAATTTACTTTTGATTGCGATTTAACATGGTTTCATAACATTGGATCCAATCATTGAGGGACATTTTTTTACATAATTGCCCAATCAACTCATAAGGAATATCATCCAAACGTTTAAATCTGATACAGCTTTTTCCCATGTCGAGTTTGTATTTACATACTTTCGAATATTCTGCTTTAAACCATTCCATTATACTTTCACTTCCATAAATTCCCATGTGATATAAAGCAATGAAGTTTTTTTGTGAGGCTAAATTTATGAAAGGCAATGGCAATTTAGGGTCACAATGGTACCCCGCCGGATAAATTTCATGAGGGACAACATATCCAATCATGCCATAAGACATACATTCAATAAATTCTGGATCTAGATTTTGAATAATCGTATCTCTCAATTTTTGAAATGATTCAATTCTATCAGGTGGAATTTGAGAAATATATTCAGTAATTGTTTTAGCTTTAGATTGCATATGGTTTTATTGAAATTTGTAATTGCCTTTTTTATCGATGGTTATTTTGGGTGATGATTTAGTTGTTTTGAAAATGTTGATGCCCTTTTTAATTGAATTCCAAAGTTCAAAATAATCTGAATAAGACTGGTAATTTATATTTTTTGTGAAATTTTTATTCTTAGAATCATTGAAATTAAACGGTGAAATGATTACCGGGATTTTGGATTGTCCAGCATTTTTTGCGAGAACCGATAAAATGTAAATTTCTTTGATGATTTTGTCTGTCATTGCAAAACAACCAATCGAAACACAATTTCCATGGATGAAAATATCACCACCTAGATTGCCAGCATGGCTTCTATATTTATCGGCCGAATTAGGGTAATTAATTCCTAAGCTTAAATAGAAATTACTCGATGGGTTGAACCGATCGATGTGATAAAATCCCTCAGGAGTTTGATAGTCACCTGATTTGAATTTTGGACCTAAATCACCAGATTGGGAACAGACATCATAAGTGTTAAATAAAGTGAAAAGACCTGATTTGTTTCGAATATAAATATTAAGACTTTTTTCTTGTTTGTATCCAATTAATAAGATGTTTACTTTAGATTGTTCTATTTTAAGTACTTTAAGTTTTGATAGAATTTGATTGTAACTGTGGTTGTATGCCTCTTTAACTCTCGGAAATTTAAGTTGTTGTTTTAAAAAAGATGGAATCGCAATGAAACTGCACAATAAAACAGCAACGACGAGGATGATCGTGCCAAACCAAATATCTTTAAATGTCATCTTAAATATAACGCTTTTTGAACGAATATTATTTTCCTGACTTTAGCTCAACGGTTTTCAATACATTTAAAAATGTATCTGCGCCATGGGCTCCAGAAATGGCGTATGCATCGTCAAACACAAAGAATGGAACACCTCGCGCACCAACTTGTTGTGCCATATATACATCTGAGTTAACAGCTTGATCTAATTCTTGGGATTCGGAAATTTCCGCAAAATCCGTAAAATGAAGGTCGCAATTTTTTGCGATTTCTGCAAGAATTGAATCCTCTTCTAAATTTTTTCCCTCTGTGAAATAGGCGTAAAATAAAGCTTCTTCAATTTGGTTTTGCAAACCTTGTTTTTTAGCCATTTGAATAAGTTTGTGCGATTTCCGAGAGTTGACAACTTTGGCAATGTCGAATTTGAAATCAATCCCAAGAGGTTGTCCTTGTTCAGTTAATCTCTCAAAATTTTGAATCACTGCCTCTTTTTCCATTCCTTTGATTTCCGATAAATAGTCGGTCAAAGTATAGCCTTCAGAATATTCAATGGCAGGATTCAGTTCGAAACTGCGCCAAATGATTTCAACGTTATCACGTCCCTCAAATAGAGAAAGTGCATTTTCAAATTGTTTTTTGCCGATATAGCAAAACGGACACATCACATCAGACCAAATTTCTACTTTCATTTTGTGGTTTTTATGCAAAATACGCCAGTTATGAAGAAATTATTGCGATCATTTGGATCTAGGGATTCATATTCACGATGTTTTAAATAACGTGCTTCTAAGCGCGCAGATGTGGTTTCATCGAATTTAAAATCAACATTGCTTGAAAATCCATGTACATTTTTCAATCCTAAGTTTTTCATGATCATATTGTTGTCAGTGAATTGTTCGTATCTAGCAGCAACTGACCAATTTTCGTCAATGTTATAGCTTGCAATGATTACAGGAGCAAAATAATGTTGTGCATTTTTTCCGAAATTATTTTCTTCCGACTCCATGGCATTGTCAAACCCTAATGTAAACATAAGGTCAGGTTTCAATTTATATTGAGCAAAGAAGTTATGAAAATAGCGTGTATTGGGAAAATTTGTTGGCGATGGACCAATATATGATGAGCTGTTAATTGTGATTTTTTTATTCGGTTTGTACTGAATTTGATGTCCCCAAGCAGGTCTTTGATTGTCAAATTGAGGGAAAAACATTTGCCAACCGTTTAAATAATTGATGTTTGCGGTAATTTTCTTATTGGTTGATTCAAAATTAAGTCTAGCCCCATTTTCATAATATGGAGAATTGTCGGCAAGGATACTTCTTGTGGCAGTTGAAGATTCAATTCCAATTGCACTTTCAAAGCCAATGTGCGAAGACATGATTCCATATTGAAAGATAAGGTTTTTATTGATTTTGTATTCGATGTTAGATTCATAGATGCTTCTTGCATATTCTGATTCATTTGCAAGATTCATTTGAGAATATGTTCCAATCATAAGTCCAAAATTTACCTTTAAACGACCATTTTCGAAATTTTCGTTCATTGAGTATTTTAAAAGTATGTTGTTAATTGCGAGATAGTTGTTGTCAGAATAGCTACATAAATAACTTGGTTTTTCTTTATTTGTTGATAAAGGTTTGGTGTAGTAATAATCCATGTAAAACGTGAATTTATCATATTCGGATTGTGCGTTTGCGTTTAATATTCCGATAAATGCAAGAAATAAAAGATAAATTTTTCTGAATTTCATCAAAACAAAAGTAATCTAAAATCATGCAGAATGAATGCCTACCTTTGCATTTTAGCGTGAAATGAACTTTTTATCAGTAGAGAATTTATCAAAAACTTGGCACGATAAGCCCGTGCTAAGAAATATTTCCTTTGGAATCCAACAAGGTGAAAAAGTGGCTTTGGTTGCAGGAAATGGCCAAGGAAAAAGCACCTTGCTTCAAATAATAATTGGTAAAGAAACACCTAATACCGGTCAAGCTATTATTCGCAAGGATATTAAAATTGGGTATCTTCCTCAAGAGCCAGAATTAATGGAAAATGTTTCGGTGATTGACAATATTTTGATTTATGATTCTCCAATAAGTAAAGCAGTTAGAGAGTACGATATAGCAATTGAGAAGCAATCGCATGATCCCTCAGAAGATGACATGAATCATTTACAATGGGCTACTGAACAAATGAATTTATTGGGTGCTTGGGATTATGAAAGCCGTGTAAAACAAGTTTTAACCAAACTTAAAATTGAGGACCATGATCAATTGGCGTCTAGTTTATCTGGTGGACAAAGAAAACGTGTTGCCATGGCAAAAGTGCTTTTGGCTGAGCCCGATTTATTGATTATGGATGAGCCTACGAATCATTTGGATTTGGAAATGATTGAATGGCTTGAAGGTTATTTGTCTCAAAAAGATTTGTCTTTACTTTTGGTTACCCACGATCGTTACTTTTTAGATAGGGTTTGTGATACAATCATTGAATTGGAACATGGTGATATTTATCATTACAAAGGAAATTACACCTATTTTGTAGAGAATAAAGCACTTAGGGAAGCGCAAATTGCAAGTGAGTTAGAAAAGGATAAGAATTTATTTAGACGTGAACTTGATTGGGTACGTAAAATGCCGAAAGCAAGGGGTACCAAAAGCAAGAGTAGGGTGGATGCCTTTGATGATTTAGAAGCCAGAATTAAAAATCAGCGTCATAAAACTGAACTCAATATCACCATGAGAATGGAGCGTTTGGGTTCTAAAATACTAGAACTTCACCATGTTAGTAAAGCTTATGGCGATAAAAATATACTCGACGATTTTAGTTATATTTTTAAACGTAAGGAGAAAGTTGGTATTGTAGGTCCTAATGGAGTAGGTAAATCTACTTTCTTAAATATGATTATGGAATTGGAACAACCTGATGCGGGAAAAATTGTTTCAGGTGATACCATGATTTTTGGATATTATTCTCAGAAAGGAATGAAGATTGATGACTCTAAAAAGGTTATTGATATTGTGAGGGACATTGCCGATTGGATTCCAATGGCAAATGGAAATAAATTGACAGCTCAGCAGCTCCTTTTGCAATTTGGTTTCACCCACGAAAAACAATGGGATTTTGCAGTGAAATTAAGCGGTGGAGAAAAACGTAGGTTGTATTTGATGACGGTCTTAATGAAAGCTCCCAACTTTTTAATTTTAGATGAGCCAACAAATGACTTGGATATTGAAACTTTGGGTGTACTTGAAGATTTTCTTTTGAGTTATGATGGTTGTGTAATTGTTGTAAGTCATGACCGTTATTTCATGGATAAGGTTGTGGATCATATTTTTATTTTTGAGGGACAAGGGCAAGTGAGAGATTTTCCAGGTAATTATAGTGATTACAGAGAGTGGGATGATTTAGAAGATGCGCGTAAGGCGTTAGAGGCTAAAGAAGCCAAGGAGCTTGCACGAAATCCAGTGGTTGAAATTAAAGAGGCCGTTGTGGCAAAGCCAGTTGTGCCGAAGGAGGAAAAGCGAAAATTGACTTTTAAAGAAAAGTTTGAGTTTGAACAATTGGAGAAAGATATTGCTCATTTGAATCTTGAAAAATCGAAGATTGAGGGCGAATTATCGGTTCTAACGACTGAATTTGATAAAATTTCTAGTTTAGGAATTTCTTTACAAGAAATTCAGGATCAAATAGATGAAAAGGAATTAAGATGGTTGGAGCTATCAGAATTTATTTAACAAAAAAGGCGCCAACGGCGCCTTTTTTGTTAAATGGAAAAACTTAATTGATTATTGAGCTGGTGCAAATTGCACGTTCATCATTAATTTTACGTTTGGTCCTACAACCAATCCGCCTGCTTCAGTCACAGCGTTCCAAGTTAAACCGAATTCTTCACGGTTAATTTCACCTGTTACTTCAAAACCCACTTTATGGTTACCCCAAGGATCAACCATTTCACCACCTAATTCAGCGGTTAATTCAATTGATTTGGTTACTCCTTTAATTGTCATGTCGCCAATCAAAGAGAATACGCTCCCAGATTTTTCATTGAAACTAGTTGATTTAAATGTTAATTGTGGAAATTGAGCTGCATCAAAAAATTCTGGTGATTTTAAATGACCATCGCG
>CAIRMY010000174.1 GCA_903879775.1 uncultured Bacteroidota bacterium | reverse complement strand
ATTTCCTTTTATAATGATTTAATGGGGAAAAAATCGAACCATGCTAAGTACAGAAATTTGGAATGGGACAAACCCTCACCAACTATTGTCGCTCACCTGTACAAAGATGGTTTAATGTTTATTCATCCGGATGTGAATCAAGCAAGAAGTATTACTGTAAAAGAGGCCGCATTATTACAATCATTTCCAGATGACTTTGAGTTTAATGTAAGCCAAGGCTTTGCTTTTAAAATGATTGGAAATGCCGTACCGCCTGAAATGGCTAAAAATATTGCTCAAGCGATTTCACAAAAACTCAAAACAAAATGAAAAAGTTGAATATTCTAGTTGCATGTGAAGAAAGTCAAGCAGTAACTAAAGAGCTAAGATTATTGGGTCATAATGCATATAGTTGTGATTTACTTCCGTGCAGCGGCGGGCATCCTGAATGGCATTTTAATATGGATGTCTTTAAAGTAATTGACAACAAAGGCGGGATATTGCAAAATGATACGACAGTTAAAATAAAAACCAATTGGGATATTATGATTGCTCATCCACCATGCACATATTTAGCGGTAAGCGGAGCTCAATGGTATTACCACCCCGATGACAAACATTTACCCGTTGAAAATAGACGACCCCATCCCAAATTTCCTAATAGGGCAAATGATAGAGAAGAGGCTGTAGAATTTTTCATTGCTTTAGCGAATGCACCTATCGATAAAATAGTGATAGAAAATCCTGTTGGTATTATCAGTTCTAGATTTAGAAAACCAGACCAAGTTGTACAACCATTTATGTTTGGAGATGAGGCGAGAAAAACAACTTGCCTTTGGTTAAAGAATTTGCCAAAACTTGAGCCAACAAATCTGGTTGGTGAAGGTGAAAGGATCTATTTCAAAAGCGGAAAGAGTCAACCCAAATGGTATTCCGATGCCTTTGTAAAATCAAAATCACATGAAGAGAGACGAACAATGAGAAGCAAAACATTCATAGGTATGGCAAAGGCAATGGCATACCAATGGACAAAAGCAAAACCGTAAAACCCGAATTGATTTAATGAAGTTTTGAATTTTTAACAAATTAATCCGGCGAAATATTGCACTAATTTCTAAATAAACCATTACATTGCAACGAAAGACAATATTTTGGACTTTTTCAACATCAAAACTCCTCAATAAATGTAATGAATTACTATTATAAACTCATTTCAAAACAAGATATTACACGAACTTTTGTTGTTAACAAAAAAGCATTGGTTTTTTTCTTCAACTCACAATTGCACAATCACGGTGATGAAGTAACTGTTTTATTAAAATATAATTCATCCGAATTCGTACCGACTAAAATGTTACTGCATCAGGACTGTAGACTTTTAATTCAAGGCCGAGACTTCAAAATAGGGCAAATTGCCTTTTTTGAAAGATTATCAAACAATACCTTTGAATTAACTGTCGTCAAAAACGAGGCTTCAATTAATACTATCAAAAGAAGATTAATAAAAAATCATTACATATCTAATACCAAAATCGATTTAAATGCCTATTAATATTAGCACCAAATTAAAAAATGAAATCGTTGACACATTCGAACGATCAAATATTGAAAATTTACTTGTCACAAAATCTGCGCATAAGTGTTTTCTTTGTAATCAACCCATTAATTCAGTTACTGAAGATATAGAAGCTGACCATGATGTACCGAGGAGTTTGGGTGGGAACACTGACCTCGCTAATTTGAATTTGGTACATTCTAGCTGCAACAAGTTCAAGAAAGACAACGACACATTAAAAATTAGACAATTTCTTCCCATTCGACAATATTTAATAACCAATCCCGATTCTAACTACGAAAAAATCTGTCAAAACCTTTTAAAAATTCAACACCGAACTATATCCATAGAATGGACAGCCCAGGATTTTGTAACTCTTAAAGACGGCACTCAACAATTTGGACCTTTTCCCGTTTATCAAGAGACAATTAAATTAACAAACAAAGTTGTTTTTTACATATTTCTAAAAATACCGCTACTCTATATATTCAATGACAACGTTCAACCGAGATCCATCAAAAGCAACCACGTTTTTAATTTATTTCAAGACCTCCATTTCAATCCGCTTCACGAACCAATCGGCGCCCGATTAGAAACGCCTGCAAAGCTAGGCACAACAAATCTCCAATCGAGGTTATTGATGTTTGATGGACAACACAAGGCTGTTGCAACCGCATTGATCAACGCCTTAAATAATGACTATTCAAAAGTCTGTGTGGATGTTAAATTATACTTGAATTTTGACAGGCAAGATGCTGTACATTTAGTCAATTCTATTCAATCAAAAATAATCAAACTTGGACTTACAAAATCTGAATTTGCGAATAAAATGGGTGAAGAATGGAAGGACGCATTTGAACGTTACGAAATGTTTTGTCAACAAAACAATTTGGACGTTACGGAAGTAGGGTTTGTAAATGAAAAAGGAGGATTAGAGAAGAAAAGAAGATTAGAGGCATTAATTTCCGCACGTTTCCAACAAATCATCAACGACAACAACACAGGAAAATACATCCCAATTTTTGAGTTAACAAAGAACAAATCTTCGTCTCTTCAAATAAAAGAAACAACATTTTACAATAAAATCCTCAAACAGATTGTATATACAAAACCTACTGATTCGATTATTGATAGCAACGATAGTGAAAGAGAAACTGAAAGAAATAACATTAGAATTTTATTATTAATCTTAAATGATGAGCTCTTCACGATTCCTCCGGGAGCTCCTGACCCAAAGATTTATCAAAACTTTACGACACAGTCAAGTTTGAACTTAATATTGCATCTGTGTGTCAATTTTATTAGATTCAAATACAGAAACCAAAACATCGAGACAATATTTTTTCGAAAAGACTTTGAAACTCGTTGTAAAGATGAACTTGAGCTATTTGTGAAAAAATATCGCGAACATCCCGTTTGGAGGTATTACGAAAACCCAAGTTCTGCAGTAAATAAAAGTAATGATGTGGGGAAGTTTTATTCGTATATAAAGCAAAATCAAAGTTTAATTACAGTTGCTGAATCTCTTGATCTGAATATTTCCTTTTGTATGGATGTAACCACAAACTATCCAATACTGTAAAAGACGGAGACGGATAAAATGATTTACTACAAATTCATACCTAAATTAAAATCAGTCTGTAAGTAACCCAATTCTCGAATTGGGTTAGCTTCGACATACAAAAGAGCAGCCGACTATTTGGAATATTGTTATTGAATGGTATAATCAATTTGTACTATATCCGTGTATTGAGTTACAGATTCCTCTTTTTTCAATACAAACGGACCATTGTTCTCACTGAGAAAAATTTGAAGACTCGGTTTTATGTAGCAACAGTTAACGCAACAAACATTTGTCCCAACTAATTTCGCATAGAATCCTTTCGTCACTGGACCCACAATAAATTCAATGGCTCCTCGATTGGATCTGATATAATCAACCGAAACACCATTTTCATTTGTTAACGTTACTTTGAGTCCATCTGCCTTGGCTTGTTGAATAGAACTCTTCCCATCAATGATATACTTTACATAGTATTCAACTTTATTCTCTATTGGCTCTTTTTTACATTTTGTAAAAAACAAGACAAATAATACAGCCATTAAACTATTTAAGCAAAGCAATTTAAAATTTTTCATACGCGTACTATTCAAAAATAACAAAGTTCACTGAAACAACAAAAACGCACAAATCAAATATCAATTTCGCATCTTCAAATTCAATGGCAAACATGAATCTAATCATTACCAAACAATTCAATCAATGCGCTCCACCACCACCCTAACATCCACCACCTCCAAAATCCCGCGGCGGATAAATTGAAACTTTTTCGTGCCGAAGGAACCATCATCAGCCACGTTTAAACCCATGTCGCGGAAGTGCTGTATATCCAAAGGATCGCAAGCAAAGACCAATCGCGTGCTCCAGGTATCATCGCGCAGGAACACCTTCGCCTTGAATCCGTTCATCAACACCGACATCGCCTTTGAAAAGGCATCCCCGCCGCAATCCTCATTACCAACTCGCGGAAGATCTGCCTCGGCCAAGAAACGGGAATCATCGCAAACCCTGGCCTCCAACCGTGCCTGCTTCAGATACTCTGCCCCACCTTCGCCCAGTAGGTCTAAACCCTGCTCCAAGTGATAGAAATAATCATCGTGCGGCGTGAGTCCATCCTCCACCTTGTTGGGATGCGCCACATACACAT
>CAIRMY010000173.1 GCA_903879775.1 uncultured Bacteroidota bacterium | reverse complement strand
TTTGGAATTATTTTTACACCCGTTCATGGGTCTATATCATAGGTGGAATGTGTTATAGTATTTATTTATTAAATTATGCATTTTTTCATTTATTGGTGCCATACACTTCAAAAATGAGTTTGAACATGGGTTATAAAATCGATTATGGCATACAAATTTTGGTGGCTGTGCCAATCATGTTGTTTGTGTCAACAGTGTTTTATATTTTGATTGAGCGTCCTTGCATGGATAAAGATTGGCCTAAGAAATTTTTGAAAATAAAAAAATGAATATGTACAAATATTATATAGTGAGAATTCTTGAAAAACTAAGAATAATTAAACTTCTGAATTTTGTAATTAAAATCAGAATAAATGGAAAAAGATTTAAAATTCCATTTATTGGTTCTAAAATGGGGACTGAAAATATATTATTGCAAGAAGCTTGGTTTACTAAACTTGTTAAGCACATAAGTACTCAAAGTGATTTGTCACAAATGGAATTTATTGATATAGGTACCAACATTGGGCAAACATTGTTAAAAGTTAAATCGCTAGACGCTGATATAAAGTATGTAGGCATTGAACCTAATGTTGTTTGTGTAAATTATATGTTTAAATTAATTAAGCTCAATAATTTTACTAATGTTCGCATATTTCCTGTGGGTTTGGCTGAGAAAAATGATATGCTCACGTTGTATGCTGATAATGAATTTGCCTCTGGTGCTTCTATGATTCATAGTTTTAGGTCTAAGCAAAAAATAAAACACGAATACAATACACCTGTATTTTCTGGGGATTTTATTTTAAGTAAATGTAATCCTTATTTAATTAAAATTGATGTTGAAGGATTTGAGTTAGATGTGATTAAAGGACTAAATGAAACCATGTTGAATGAACGTCCATTATTTATTTGTGAAATTTTACCAAATTATTCAAATCGAGAATCAGAAAGATATAGACGTCAATTAGAATTGCAGAATATTTTACATAAATTGGATTATTCTATATACCGGGTAAATGAGAAAAATGGTAAGTTGAATTATTTGGAGGAAATTGGGTTGTTTGAGTCTATGGATGAAACTAATTACGTATTTGTACCCAATGATAAATCTGCATTACTGACAGATTTGCTAGAATAAATTAGTTATTATTTGAACTTTTATATGAATGTGCTTCGGCGCATTCTTTTTTTGTACCATACTTGAAGTATGAAAATTCTTCTAATTGGAATTTTATTTTTGTATTTTTAAACAGTCAGATAATTATGTAATGATGAATAAATCTCTCTAAAATCAATTTGATGTTTTATATAATGTTGCTTGTTAATTAAAATTGTATCAAAATTCATTGGATTGGTTTGTTGAAATTCTTTCAAATTACCTCCAAATAAATATGCGTGATTTGCTGTTCCGTGATCGGTTCCCAAGTTAGCGTTTTCCGCAATCGTTCTACCAAATTCTGTGTAGACAAAAACTAATGTGTCATTCCAATGGCCGCTCTCATTTAGTTTTTCTCCCATTTTTTTGATTGCTCCAAATAATTCAAGTGCCAGTGGTTCAAGGCGAATGCTTTGTTTATGATGTGTATCATAGCCTGATTGTGTGATGTTATATACTTGAAAAGGTAAATCTTTTTGGATACATTCAGTTGCCTTTTCAAATTGACCAAACATATCCTTATCTTCTATATTTTTCCTAACCGTTTCTAATTCTATTAAGATTTTGGAAATATTGTTGTTGTTGGTAACGGTTTGATAAATTTGGTTGAATTCAGGTGATAATAAGTTAGCTTGATAGAGTGATAACCAGTCTTCTTGCATTGATTCAAAATTTGCATAATGGTTATAGGGTTTCCAACTTTGTCCCTCATAAATTTCACCTTTGTCTATAATTGTATCGTCATCGTTTAACAGCAGGACTGGATTATGATTCCATTTTGGATTTAATTTATTTTGATCCATAAGTCGTCCGAGCCATCCAGTTTTATACATGGTTTGATCACCTACCACTGAGGCCGTTTCCCACATATCTTTGGCTGCAAAATGTGAAAGGCGGTTATAATCGGGATATCCTATATTTAAAATAGGACAAAACCAGTTTTTTTGCAAAAGGTCATCTAAAATTTGGAATTTTGGATTTAGGGCCCAATTGTTTTGCCAATCAATGCCATTTTTTAAGAATGGTTGTTGGAGATTTGGTCGGTATTTATTGAGTATGTCATTCTCTTTTTGAGAAATGATATGATATCCATCCATACCTCCTTGCAACTGAACGATGACTAATTTCTTACCTTTAAAGGGGGTGTATGAATGATTGTTGCAGCTTTGAATGATTTGCGGTGCAAATATTCCCAAAGTAGAAATAAGCGCAGATTGCTTTATGAAATCTTTCCTTTTCAATTGAATTGATAACTAGGATGAGAAATGAGTTGAAATAAATCAGTTTCAGTTGATTTTACTTGTAACCAATTCGAATGATTTAGTTTATGAGCTTGAATTGTTTTTTTATACAAATCTTCATTAAATGATATTTTATGGTCAGCTTTAAAACCCAATAGGTTTCTATTGAAAATTCTATTCGATATTTTTTCACCAAATGATTTTTCTTGAAGATTATTTTCATTTTGGGAAATTTTAAGCATAATTGCTGGTAAAAATAATCGATTACTTAGCTTTTGACTCTTTAGCCAACCGTATCCGCTTGTCCAACCACCTACGTTTTTAGGGTATAGTGGAACTTGACCACATTCACGGGTAATAAAATTGGTTGTTTCTGAAGTTAGAGCTTTTAAATTTAGTTGTCTTTGAAATTGCACCCATAATTCAACAGGTGTTTTCACCTTGTTACCAATGTATTCTTTTTCATAAAACCAATTTTGGTTCATGATAAATTGAATTAATTTGAGAAAATTATAGTTGTTTTGGTAATAGAATTCCGCAGTTTCATGGATTTGGTTGATATCGGGTTCTAGATTTAGAAAAAACTTTAGAATTGATTTTGATACATGGATAGCGGTTTGTTTCTGTTTCAGTAAAATATCAATGATATCTTCACCGTTCCAATTTCCTGTTTCTCCAAATACGGTTTTTTCGGAATTGTCAAATTGTTTTTCATCGATATACATTTTGTATGGATATGGGATATCCCAAATATCAGGAAAAATTGTACGTCTTCCTGTGAATGCACGGGCAATTTCAATTATTTCTTTTTGATTATAATTACCGACTCCTAACGTGAAAATTTCAAGTAATTCTCTAGGAAAATTTTGATTTGGTGCACTTTTACTTGAATGATAAGCATTGAGAAATTTCATTGCGCATGGCGTAGATGCGATAGCTTTGAGTAAATCTCCAAGATTACCTAAAGCATGTTCTCTGTAGCAATCAAGTAATAACGTTTGTGCGAAAGGCCAAATTCCTACACTTATTGGAATATGATGGTTCCAAAACAAGGCCGCTTTTTCTCTAATTGGATTGTCTAATTCAACCATTGAATCTATCCAATCGACTCTGTACGCTGCATACTCCCACTTCTTACGCCATTTATCGTTGGTTTTTTCAACCCTATGTTTTAAAGTGTCACTGAAATATTTGGTCGATTCCGTGTAGTTGGGAGCAGTTTCAATAATCCATTGTTTTAGCTTTGAAGTGTCATATAACAATTCTTTCAATTCAGGTTTGTTGAGCCATTCCAATTTTGGTCCAAATCCAAATCTATTGAGAATATGAATGCTTTCTGTATTCACTTTACTTCAAATTTAGTGGAATATTTTTGTTACAGTTAGCAATGTTGTATATTATTTGTTCAACTTCCATTTTATTTTGTCTATGATATGGTGCGTGTATAAGTATGAGCCGATAACGGTCATGTGGTGCGAATCATAAAATGAATTTTGCTTTGTTTTTGATGTGATAAAGTCTTGATTGTAAATAATACTTGTGTTCAATGAGGAATTTTGATTATATCTAGTATTTATGATGGGTGCAAAATTTATAAATAGTTTGATTTTATGTTGTTCACAATAATTGATGATTGGTTTGAAATTATTGTAGTCTACTTTCAATACTTGTATTTCTTTGTTTGTACAAAATTTTGAAGGATTATTATTGATCACAAAACCTTTGTTGAGATAAGTATCATTTGAATAATTATCTAAAACATGATTATGATGGTTTGTTTTTTTGATTTCTCTGTAAATTAATTGTTTAAAAATACTGCTGTTCTTATTAGCTTTTTGAACAATATTGATTTTAGTTTTTAGTGGAAATGTTGAATTTTTAATTAGATCCAGAGCACATTCTTGGCCATTGTTTGTGAGTAATGGAATGTATATATCCAGGAATACAATATTGATATTTTTATTTCTATTTGCATATTTTAATAATTCAAAACTAATGCTAAGTGTTTGACTTGTACTGCCAAGATTAAACCATTGTACATTGGTAAAACTATCTAAAATGTTTGTGTTTATATTTCTGTATGCTGTAGAGGATCCCAGAATAATTCCTCGTTTTATTGTTTTTTGACTTTCCCAGTTTTGGAAGTCTTTTGTGCGCTGATATGTTTTACCGAAATTATTTGTTAAACCAAAAGTGTATTGTTCCAACTTAGGATACTTATTTGAATTAATTGCGATGAGGTAAAAGCTCAATGCAATCATTAAATTGAGCAAACTGAAAAATATGAATACTTTCCGAATAAATATTTTCATCATATTGTCTTGTTCAAAGATATTATAGTTTATTTGAAGTATGAAAATTCTTCTGACCGGGGCAACTGGATTTTTGGGTGGTTACATGCTGAATCATTTTGATTCGGTGGGTATTGATACAATGAAGGTTGGAAGGGGTGTTGGGAATGATGTTGTCTGCGATTTGTCAAAAAGAGTGCCTGAATTGAATGACTCACTGAAGGTTGACATTGTGGTGCACAATGCAGGGAAGGCGCATTTTGTCCCTAAAAATGTAGCGGAGGGTCAAGTATTCTTTGATGTGAATGTGCGTGGTAGCGAGCATTTATTGGATGCGTTATCGTCCCTCAAAAAGAAACCGAGCTGCTTTGTTTTTGTGTCTACGGTGGCGGTTTATGGATTGGAATCTGGTGAGAATATCAATGAAACCCATCCTTTGAACGGAAACTCGCCTTATGCCAAGAGTAAAATTGAGGCGGAGAAATTGGTGCAAGATTGGTGTTCAGAGAATAACGTGAATTGTGTGATATTGCGTTTGCCTCTGGTGGTTGGAGAAAATGCACCGGGTAATTTGGGTGCCATGGAACGCGCCATCAAAAAGGGATATTATTTTAGATTGGGAACAGGAAATGCCCGAAGAAGCATGGTGAATGCGGTAGATGTTGCCAAATTGATTCCGAGTTTGATTGATAAAAAGGGCATTTATAATTTAACGGATGGATTGCATAGAAGTTTTGCAGAAATGGATCAATTGTTGGCGGATAAATATGGGAAACGGGTAAAAGTGATTCCAATTTGGATGGGTCAACTTTTGGCGAGGGTTGGAGATGTGATTCCTGGATTTCCGTTGAACAGCTATCGACTTCAGAAACTTGAGCAGAGCTTGACATTTAACGATGATATGGCTGTTCGGGAGTTGAACTGGCGCAATTAATTGGTTAGTGACCCAATTATTTTGTGGGTGGGCTTGGTGTTTATTGATTTCGGTTTGATATTTGAATCTCTTATGTTACCGTATATTCTTGTTGCATTTCTGTTAGGAATAACCTTCATTCAACTCTATTTTAGAATTGCAAAGAGATATGAAATTGTAGACAAACCTAACAAGCGAAGTTCTCATTTAGAACCAACGCTGAGGGGTGGTGGTATTATTTTCCCAATTTTGTTTATTGTAATGAATCTGGTCTTGTTTGCATTGGA
>CAIRMY010000172.1 GCA_903879775.1 uncultured Bacteroidota bacterium | reverse complement strand
CTGGCAATATCAATTTCAATGGTTGAATGCTATTTGATTGAATATCATTCAGAATCCCAATGAAAAAGTCGGTGTATTTAAAGTAACAAAGTAATCCTAAATTCAAGACCAAACTGAAAATTAGAAGACCTTTTCTTTTTACTGCATTTCTAGATTTGTAAATTCTAGTGCTTAAATTGAAATCCACAATTGCTGAAAGAATTACCAACCCAACATACCATCCACATGCCTTATAGAAGAAAAACAATGAGAATAATGAAACAAATGCTATTCTAGCTTGGGTCTTATTTCGTAACAAGAAATATCCCAAGAAAAAGAACAATAGAAAATAAAGAAAAAAACCAGAGTTAAACAGCAGTCTGTCGTCTGGATTATAAATAAGCAAGGATGAAATTTGACTTAAATCAATCATTTCCTATTTTATTTTCTTCTCGATTTCTGAATTAAGTGCACGGTTAAGTAAACCGCCTTGAATCAGGTAACCTTTTTTGCTAAAATGGATCCTCCGTTTATCTGTCATCCCTTTGGCATACCATTTATTTATTGAATTGAAGCCACCCATAACAGCATAGAAATTCCAATACGAACATTGATGTTTCACTGCTTGATTCTCTAAAATGCCACAGATAATTGGAATGTTTTTATTTTCAGTGTAATTGTAAACCTTACGTCTTTTCTTGTTTCGTGTAACTGTAACTTGTCCGATACTTGGTGGCGAAGCAATTAATATAGAAGCTTCTGGGTTATTGGCTTTGGTAATTGTAATAAATGAATCAACAATCGCTTCAAATATGATTGGATCAAAATCTTTTGTATTGTAAGCCTCATTTGTACCCAATGAAACAATGATCAAATTTGGTTTTAATGATGGCAATTGATTGTTGAAATATTCACTTCTTAAATAGTGTTCATATTCAGCTCCATTCACGCCTATAGTGTGCATGAGCAGCCCAGCTTGATTGATCAAATTAACTCCAAATATTGTGGACGATTTTCCTTGGTTGTTTTCAAAATCTGGGCTTATTGCCCATTGGTATCCGTTGGGAGAAATCTTGAATACTGATTTTTGATTGTTGCTTTTCAAGCTGTCAAAAACACCAATTTTATTCCCTAAACTATCTGTAATTTGGTAACAGTAGTTGCTATCTGCAATAGATTCATGATAGATTTCAACTACTTGTGGTTTACCAATCATCACTTTATCTCGTGGCTTAAAAATTAATGACGAGATTTTCTGTGAATTGTATGCTGTATGTCCCGCAATTCCCGTTGGAAGATTGCCTTTTTCAATACTGTTTCTCCGCGTTTTCCAAACTTGCAAGGAACTAAATGAGTAGTCGGCTGGCCCATTTGTTTTGGTCGCCTGATAAGGAAATACCAATCCTCTTCCTGCATTCCCATATTTCCCTTGAAATGTTTTTCTGATCGGCTCACTATAAAAACCAGCCTGTACATGCGAATCGCCGATATGAACAATGCTTAAATCTTGAATTCCTCCAGATTTATAGTTTTGAATGGCTGAAATGAATTTGTCTAATCCGTCAGCATTTATGATGATATTTAGCGAATCATTAATGAACGGCAAACTGTCGTTTTGAGCGCGCACATGGCCTACTGAAAGCAATATTATTGCGAGGAAAATTCTCATGGCATATCTTTTTTATTGCT
>CAIRMY010000171.1 GCA_903879775.1 uncultured Bacteroidota bacterium | reverse complement strand
CACTAAATCGGATGCAACTTCTTCCCAAAAGGCTTCGGGATCCTCAATACTTTTCCTGTAGGCTTCTACATAGTGTTCTAGAGATTGGATGTTCTGCATACTCAAAACTTTTCAAAAACTTGGAATGTGGTTTTGGATTACAACTCCATTCTGAATGGAGATATGTATACGCCAGAAATTGCTCAACAGCAAAATTTAAATCGCAGCACTTTATTAGGGAGTAATTTTACGAGTCAAAATAAAAAATATCAGCAACAAATTATTTTATCTTGGAATCGAAATCGCAGAGTAGAAAACGGAGGTTTGATCAGCGATAGTTTGTTTTATGGGCCAAATTTTCAGAAATCCAATACCATTAAACAACGTCTTTTTGGAAACTATTTCCCGCAAATAACTTCCGCAAAATCGTTTTGGGCGCAAAACGACCATCGTTTCAAACATCGTTATTTTTTCGATACCAATCAAACAGTTGGAATTGCTCAAGCAATAAGATTTCATAAAGTTAGATTCCAATATCAAGACAAAACTACCGATACAAATTTTTACGGAACTCATTATAATTTCAACGCCAAAAAAATCGTTGACAGCACTGCATATAGCTTGATTGACCATAGAATTGGGGTGAATTTCCAAAAACAATTTTCTAATTTCAATGCGAATCTTCAAATCAATCATATCTTTCAATCACTCAACTACCAATACGATACAAATAGAGTCACCTTAAAAGAATACAACATTCAATCTCAAGGATTTGAGGGAATTCTGAATACAAAATATAAAAGTTGGGAAATTTTTGCTGAGGCCAATTTTTTTGTTCTTGGCTATGCTCAAAAAGCATTTCTCTTGAATAGTGAATTGAAAAAATCTTTTAGTAAAAAGTATATCATTTCGCTCAGGGGCCAAATTTCAAACCAGCCAATAAGTCAGTATTTATCTACTTTTACAAGCAATTACTTTTATTTTTCAAACAACAAATTAGATTATAGCCTTACAAGTCCTAACTTTACTCAACAACAATTTGCATCCATTAAAATTTCCAAAATCGGAGATAAATTATCTGGAAATTTAATGTGTAATATTGGTAGTTTACAAAACGATTATATTGGGATCGTCAATATATCGGTAGACCTTGTAAATTTCATACAATTTGGTGCAGATGTTTCCCTTAAAATTGGCAAATTCATTTTTCAACAACAAGCATTTATTCAATTAAATCAGAATTCTATTTTAAAGAATTACGGGTTTCCAAAACTAAATGCACGTTCCGCAATTTATTTCCAGAACACCGCATTTAATGAAGCATTGTTATTTAGACTTGGAGTTGAAGGAATATACACATCGAGTTATAACCAATTGAATTACAGACCAGATGCCGGGTCATTTTACTTTAACCTCAAGAATCCTAATCCACTAGGCAACTATCCAGTTTTTGATATTTTCGCAAGCGGTAGAATTCAAAACGTTGATTTATATATTAAGTGGGAACACATCAACCAATGGTATGTGGTACCCGGATTTAATTCTCGTTTTGAACAAACATATCAATACCCAATTGAACCCGAAAGAATTCGCTTCGGATTCAACTGGAGATTTTGGAATTAATGTGCTTCTAACCAGTTGTCGCCAAATCCAGTTTCCACTAAAATTGGCACATTCAAATTCATTGCACCTTCCATTAATTCTTTCACTTTTGCTTTAACTACATCCATTTCATTCTTTGGAACATCAAAAAGCAATTCATCGTGCACTTGCAAAATCATTTTCGTCTGTAAATCAGATTCATTCAACCAATTTTGAATTTGAATCATGGCAATCTTAATCATGTCGGCCGCACTACCTTGAATTGGGGCATTGATGGCATTTCGTTCAGCAAATCCGCGCACAACAGCATTCTTGCTGTTTATGTCCCTCAAATTACGCTTTCTTCCAACCAAGGTTTCAACGTAACCAAGTTCTCTCGCTGAATTGATGGTTTTATCCATGTAAGATTTAATTCCGGGGAATTGAATAAAGTAATTATCAATAATTTCTTTGGCCTCCGACCTCGGAATATTCACTCTTTGGCTCAATCCAAATGCCGATATACCATAAATGATACCAAAATTCACCGTCTTGGCTTTTCTTCTCATATCTTTATCTACATCTTCAATATTCACATTCCAAACCTTTGCAGCCGTAGCAGTGTGAATATCAATTCCTTGATTGAATGCTTCAATCATTGTTTTATCGCCAGATATATGGGCAATGATACGCAGTTCAATTTGAGAATAATCTGCACTTAATAAAAGATGATTTTCATCACGAGGGATGAAGGCTTTTCTGATTTCTCGGCCTAAATCTGTGCGAATGGGTATGTTCTGTAAGTTAGGATTTTGACTACTCAAACGACCAGTTGCAGCAACAGCTTGGTTAAAACTAGTATGAACCCTTCCAGTTTGAGGCTTTACCAACAATGGCAAAGCATCTACATAAGTTCCTTTGAGTTTCTGTAATGTCCTAAAATTCATGATATATTCAATAATTTCATGCTTACCTAATAAAGAAACCAAGGTTTCCTCGTCGGTTTGATATTGACCTGTTTTGGTTTTCTTTGGTTTATCAGACAATTTTAACCTTTCAAACAATACAGCACCAACCTGTTGTGGTGATGAAATATTGAACTGCATTCCGGCACTTTCGAATATTTTAGTTTGAAAATCTAATGCCTGAATTTGCAATTCTTTGCTGTATGCATTTAAGAAATCCATATCTATTCTTACTCCTTCATGTTCCATTTGAGCCAATACTTCAACCAATGGAAGTTCAATGTCAGAAAAAACTGAACTTAATTCTCTCTCTTTGATTTGAGGTTCTAATTTTTGTTTAATCTGCAAGGTAACATCAGTATCTTCAGCTGCATATTCAGTGATTTTTTGCAAATCTACATCGGACATTACACCCTGGTTTTTTCCTTTTTTTCCAATTAAAGTTTCAATTGAAATTGGTGTATAATTCAGGTAATGCTCACTCAAAACCTGCATGTTATGTCGTTGATCTGGTTCAATTAAATAATGCGCCAGCATGGTATCAAAATATGGACCAACCATTTGCAAACCATACTTTGATAAAATTGCCATATCAAATTTCAAATTCTGAGCTACCTTTATTTTATTAGATAAAAATATTGTCTGAAATTTTTGAAGAAGATTTTTGGACTCGTCAAAATCTGTTGGCATTGGAATATAACAACCATGATTTAATTTCCAAGAGAATGATATTCCAACTAAATCGGAAATAAAATGGTCTAAATCGGTTGTTTCTGTATCAAAACAAAACTCATTCACTTGGGTCAATTCTGAAATTAACCAATCAATTTGTTCATTTGTTGTGATCGACAAATATTGATGTTCTACATCAGCAATTGTTGCATATATGGGTTGTTGCACTTCATCTTCGGCATCTTCTACTGGAGCGTTAAATAGATCGAACAGACCCGGTTGATTTGGATTCGACTTGGGCGCAGCTTTTGGCTTTAAAGTTTCTTTATGAGCGTTTTCAGTGTTTGGAGCAGCGTCGCCTAAAACCCTCCTCATGAGCGTTCTAAACTCAAGTTCAGTAAATACTTCTGTAATCAACTCAGCATTTTTAGGCTGGATGATTAAACTTTCCAATTCAATGTTAACTGGAACTTTTGTATCAATGGTGGCAAGCCACTTGCTCACTTTCGCTTGTTCGGTAAATTCTTCGAATTTCTCCTTCATTTTACCTTTTAACTCGTGCGTATGTGCCAAAATATTCTCCATTGTGCCATACTGCTGAATCAATTTTTTTGCAGTTTTTTCTCCAACACCTGGAACACCTGGTATATTATCAGCAGCATCTCCCCACAAACCCAATATATCAATCACCTGATCAACGCGCTCAATTTCCCACTTTTCAAGAATTTCTTTGACCCCTAAAATTTCATCAGGGTTACCCATTCTACCAGGCTTATAAATATGAACATGATCTCTAACCAATTGACCAAAGTCTTTATCAGGTGTCATCATATAAACGTCCATATCCGTTGCTTGCCAAGCTAAGGTCCCAATAATATCATCCGCTTCATAGCCATCCATCGAAATAACTGGAATGTTAAACCCATTTAATATTTTAACTATATAAGGCAAGCTTTTTCTGAGATCTTCTGGCATTGGATCTCTATGCGCTTTATATTTTTCAAACTCAATATGCCTCATTGTTGGCTTATCAGTATCAAAAACCACTGCAATATGAGAAGGTTTTTGTTTGTTCAAAATATCGAGTAACGTATTTGTAAACCCAAACATTGCACTTGCATTAATGCCAGTACTTGTAATTCTTGGATTTTGACTAAACGCAAAAAAAGCCCTGTAAACAAGGGCCATACCATCTAATAAAAACAATTTTTTATCTTGCATATTCAGTGAGCAAGATACAATTTTTTTTGCCTTGCTGTGAATAAATTATTCCTTCTTTTTGAATCCTAAAGAAGCTCCATTGATGCAATAACGCAGTCCTGTTGGTTGTTCATATCCATCATTAAATACGTGACCCAAATGTCCCCCACAATTTGAACAAACAACTTCTACCCTCGTCATTCCATGGCTTTTATCGAGAATCTCTTTCACATTCTTTTTATCAATTGATTGATAAAAACTCGGCCACCCACAACCCGCATCAAATTTCGTTGAACTCGAAAAAAGTTCTTGATTGCATCCTTTGCAAACATAGGTTCCTGAATCCCACTTAGTTTCAAACTCACTTGTAAAAGGTCGTTCAGTACCTTTTTGCCTTAAAATAGAATATGAAATATCGCCTAAAATTGATTTCCATTCTTGATCTGTTTTATGAACAGGGAATTCACTAGAATTTTTTGTAGTTTCCATATTTTCAATGATTTGATGATTCGACTTTGATTTACAGTGAAGCAATAATATACACATACAAAGCATCAACAGATATTTCATATAGTTAAAACAATCTTAAGCAAATTAAGTTTCATCAGGAAAAATATAAAAATAAAACAGACATTTGTTCCGTGAATTTCTTTGGCCATTATTATTTCGATAAAATAGAAAACAATCCTATACACACATTCGGACTGTTAACGCCAGATTTACTTAGGAATTTTACTCCAAATGATTTCAATAAAAAATTGTTACATCAACATAACAATCATGAAATTTGGCAGATGGGCATTTCTAAACACTTTTTGAGGGACAAGAGCTTCCACAATTCCGAATTTTTCAAACTCACATACGCTGAATGCCACGACACAACAAGATCAACTTTCAAAAAATGCGAAATCAGTAGATTTTGGTTTGCACTCCATGTAATCATTGAAATGATTTTAGACAAAGTTCTGATTCAAAAAAGCAATGGATTGTTAAATGAATTTTATTTAGAACTATCAGAATCAATTGAACATATTCCTGCGTTATTGCTGCAAATTAATCATCAAGAAATTGATACATTTATTAAGCGAATGAACCGTTTTATTGAAAGTCAATATTTATTCAAATATTTAGAAAATGAAGGCATTGTATACGGATTAAATCGGATATTCAATCAAGTTGGTGCAGATAAATCTGATTGGACGCAAACACAATTTAACGAACTAACTTCATTGGTTGCTCATATTGAACTTAATATAGAAAAAAACCTTAAATTATTAAATTCCTAAATAAAGTATATACTAAAAACAAAAGTGTCAAAATATTTAATAACTCTTTCCATTTTTTCCAACTTTTGCCTTCATAAAAGGTTGAAATAAAAACTGATGCCGGCACTGATGCAATTATGAAATAGTGACCATAATCTTTAAATCTTAGAAAAAATATTGCAGTTACATAAATCCCAAAAACCAACATCGCCAATTTACTTCTGCGGGTATCTACATTCGATCTAAAATAAGAGCTAATTACCTTTAAAACGCCAACAAAAATAAAAACAAGCATAGCAATAATTAATAGAATTTCGGGGCCGTTTTTCAACCAATGAAAATCAATGACTTTATTTTTTAGGACCCAAAACTGCCAAGAATTATAAAAATCAAATTTAAACGAAAACAAGTAACCAATAGAAGAAACTACATAATAGGGCATTAACAAACCAAAGACAATCGCAAAAATATCAACGGGTAAGATTGGCTTGAATAAAACAACAATTGCAATTAAAAATACAATGACCCAAAAGTGCTCAGGAATACATAAAGCAGCAAGCCCAAACATTAATGCACTCAGAAATAACCAACGTCGATTGTAATTGTTTTTAATAAATATATAAAGATAATTGATCCCAAAAAGAACAAATAAATTTCCAAATTGAATATTTGTGATGTAAAAATTATCTAAGAAACAAGAATTTAAAATTCCAAAAAAATACAAAACTATATAACCAGGTTTCTCTACAACATTGTATTCCCAGCATAATTTATTTATTAAGAGCCCACCAATTAATAAAACAATGAATGATAAAGAAAATGAAAATATTGGCGATGCATTGATTTGATTCAAAAACGATGACAAAATACCGCTATTTACAGAATCAGTAGATACTTTTGGCAACAATAAAAAAACCGGAATTCGAATGATCAATAAAACAATGATCACCAAGGCAAGAGAACCAATTTTATTATCAAAAAACTTCTTAATCATACCCGGTAATTTGCATCCAAAACCATTGCTTATCGCGGAACAAAGGTACCGTAAATGTGCAATATTCCATCTCTTTGCCATCATATGGAATTACCAAATTGTAAAATTGATCACTACTCATGATTACTTTTGATTCCATTGTATAGTTCGACTTAATTGTAACATCAACAATTTCATTGCTTTTTGCAATATCAGAATTGTAAATGATATGAATTCCATCTTGACAAACATAGGTTCCTATACCCATTAAATATAAATTATACATCGTTCCTGTTTGGTCCTTACGTAAAACCAAAGAGCTATCAATTTGACCCATTGTATCTAAAAACAAGGTTAAAACATCTCCACAGTGATACAATATACGGGTTGATGTTTGAGGAATTCCATTGATATAATATGTTTCCAATTGTTTTGATTCTGAATATTGCTCTAAAATACATACTAACTTTCCGGTTGATGTTAAAACCATTCTCCGAAAGAAGAAATTTTTTGGCATTTCTCTGTTTCTTTTTATCGTATTTATTCCGAGTATTTGCTTCACCAAAATTTCACTGAATTTTGATTCGTAAAGTTGGTCGTTTCGAAATTCTTTTTGGAGGATTTTAACTGTAAAACATCCATCAATATCAATTCCTCTGGCATCTCCAAATAAACCACCAAGATAAATATTCTGTGTTTGGGGATCGACCATAATCTCTGAATTCAAATAATTTGAACTCAATGGTATTTTTTTTACATCAGAAAATTCTTTGCTGAATTTCAACAAGTACAAATCAATATTTTTATAGCCTCTACTGCCAAAATCGCGAGGCAATTCCACCAATAAACTGCCAACAAATTGATTGCTGTCAGACAATATAGTTGACTCTAATCGAACTGAACTTTGTCTTGAATTAACATACTTTTTCTCTGAAAATATTTTATTTCCCTCAATACTATAAATTTGAAATCCAATTTCTGTTAAATCGTCTCCCGCATGTTTCAAATATGTCAATGACCATTTTTTCTTGTCCGCACTGCAATCGGCATAAAAATCGTTAACATCAATATTTTTTAAATCAAAATCCGAAATAAACTTTGTTTTAACACTACCCTCAAGATTCAAATCAATGCTATTCAAATACAATTTCGTTTTTTCATTGCGTTTGCGAAACACCGAAATCCAATTAATTCCTGAATCAGTTGTGAAAATTTTCAAAATAAAAATTTTCTTTCCGCCTTCAAAAAATCTACCTTGAACAAAGCTCAATTCTGAATCAAAACGCTCGATACTAAATCCATCGGTTAAATTCTCTTGGGCATAATTTAGAAAATAGGAACCTCCACCATTCACACCAATGGGCCGGTGATAAATACTCTTTTTTTGACTTAATTGAGGGACATTCGACAGAATATAATGTTGCGCAACCGCTATTTGAATAAAACAACAGATTATGAATACTGAAAAAAAATTGCGCATATTCCCTCAAAAATCGATTTCAAACACCACATTCCCAAATACAATTGTAATTTTGTATTCTAAATTCAATTATTTTGATAGAAAACGACAAACCTGAGGAAATTGCCATTGTTGTTGGGGTGCAATCTCAAAAACAAGAATTATCTGTTGATGAATATCTCGACGAACTTGAGCAATTGGTTTATACTTCAGGTGCAAGAAGTATAAAACGTTTCACTCAAAAACTTGAACATCCGCATGCCAAAACATATGTAGGAAAAGGTAAAATGCAAGAAATTGCTGAATACTGCAAACTAAATAATGTTGACATTGCAATTTTTGACGATGATTTAAGTCCAGCTCAAGTGCGTAACCTAGAACGAGAATTAATTGATGTTAAGGTATTGACCAGAACACATTTAATTTTAGATATTTTTGCCACTAATGCGCAAACTGCACAAGCTAAAACTCAGGTTGAATTGGCTCAAAGTATATTTTTACTTCCAAGACTTACAGGGATGTGGACGCATTTAAGCAAACAAAAAGGCGGAATTGGAATGAAAGGACCCGGTGAAACTGAAATTGAAACAGACCGACGAACTTTGAGAAATAGAATTTCTTTACTCAAAGAACGATTATTGCACATTGAAAAAATTGGCAATACTCAAAGATCTTCACGCGAAGGCGCACTGAGAGCAGCACTCGTTGGATATACAAACGTTGGCAAAAGCACAATCATGAACCTTATTAGTCGATCTGATGTATTGGTCGAAAATAAATTATTCGCCACCCTTGATTCAACCGTTAGAAAAGTAGTTTTACCACATCCATCAGATGAAGGTCAAAATGTTCCAATTTTATTGAGTGATACCGTTGGATTTATTCGTAAACTACCAACACTTTTAGTTGAGAGTTTTAAAAGCACTTTGGCAGAAGCATTAGAAGCCGACTTATTGGTTCATGTTGTCGATATAAGCAATCCAAACTATGAAAAACAAATGCAATCAGTGAAAGAAACCCTTCACAGTATAGGAGCTTCAAGCAAGCCGGAATTAATTGTTTTCAATAAAGTGGATGCCTTTAAAGGTAAAGAAGATGACTTTTTTGTAGGTAACACAGGATTAACTATAGAGCAATTTGAAAAAAGTTGGATGGCAAAAGAAAATGCGCCCGCAGTATTTATTTCAGCAACCAATAAAACAAATGTAGAAAAATTAAGAACTGCTTTAGTTACTGAATTGCTTAAAACGAAAATATAAGTTCAATTTTTATTTGAATATTATAAAAAAAAGCGGCAATGCCGCTTTTTTTTATAATTCATCTTCATTGAAGAAATAGTCATCATCGGTAGGATAATCACTCCAAATCTCTTCAATGCTTTCATACGGCTCTCCATCGTCTTCTAGCTCTTGTAGGTTTTCAATAACCTCTAAAGGAGCTCCAGAACGAATACCGTAATCAATTAGTTCATCTTTGGTTGCAGGCCATGGAGCATCGTCCAAATAACTTACGAATTCAAGTGTCCAATACATAAGCTTTTTTTGTTTGTTTAATTTAACGCGAAAATATATTTTTATTTGAATAAAACAACACCATTTTTGTAATCATTTTATTATGCATCCAAATTGGCAAGATAATCTCCACCTTTATTGCGAAGAAAATAGCAGTCCTGAACCATCTTTTTTAAAAGATAATACTTCTTTCGCATGGCTTAGAACATTTAATCCCAGACAATTAAGCGGGAAACTTCAAGGTCAACTTCTT
>CAIRMY010000170.1 GCA_903879775.1 uncultured Bacteroidota bacterium | reverse complement strand
CGAAAGCTTCAAGTTCGCGGTACTGAGCAAGATCAAGACGCAAACGACCCGCAATCTTCTTGATTGCTTTTGTCTGTGCTGATCCACCTACACGAGAAACAGAAATACCTACGTTAATTGCAGGACGAACGCCAGAGTTAAATAAATTAGACTCAAGGAATATCTGACCATCAGTAATTGAAATTACGTTTGTAGGAATATAAGCTGAAACGTCACCTGCTTGGGTTTCAATAATAGGCAATGCAGTTAAGGAACCACCACCTTTCACCATCCCTTTCAAGCATTCTGGCAAATCGTTCATATTTTGTGTAATTGAATCATTTGCATTCAATTTACAAGCTCTTTCGAGCAAACGGCTATGCAAGTAGAATACATCACCTGGGTAAGCTTCGCGTCCTGGTGGACGACGTAGCAATAGAGAAACCTCACGATAAGCTACAGCTTGCTTAGACAAATCGTCATAAACAACCAACGCTGGCAAACCTAAATCACGGAAGAATTCACCAATTGCACAACCAGCCATAGGAGCAAAAAATTGCAATGGAGCTGGAGCAGAAGCTGGAGCAGAAACAACAATGGTGTAAGCCATTGCGCCGTTTTCTTCCAATGTTTTAACAACTTGCTTTACTGTAGATTCTTTTTGTCCACAAGCAACATATATACAGAAAACAGGGTTGCCATTTTCATAAAATTCTTTTTGATTGACAATGGTATCGAGCGCAATTGCAGTTTTACCTGTTTGACGATCTCCAATAATCAATTCTCGTTGACCACGGCCAATTGGAATCATTGCATCTATGGCTTTAATTCCAGTTTGCAATGGTTCTTTAACTGGTTCACGGAACAAAACACCTGGGGCTTTACGCTCTAGAGGCATTTCATAAAGATCTCCGGGAATAGGACCTTTACCATCAATAGGTTCACCTAAAGCATTAACAACACGACCAAGCATGCCATGACCAACTTTGATACTAGCAATTTTGTTTGTTCTTTTTACTTTATCACCTTCTTTGATTTCGGCACTGCTACCCATCAATACCGCTCCCACGTTATCTTCTTCAAGGTTTAATACAACAGCGCGAACGCCATTGTCAAATTCTACTAATTCACCGCTCTGAACGCTGAATAATCCGTAGATACGAGCGATACCATCTCCTACTTGAAGAACGGTACCTACTTCTTCTAAACTCGCAGCAGTATTAAAACCAGAAATCTGGTCTTTTAATATGCTCGATACTTCGTCTGGCCTAATTTGTGACATAATGGTTTATGCTAATTGAAGTTCTTTTTTAATTTTTCTGATTTGATTCGAAACGGTGTTGTCATATATTTTACCACCGAATTCAATTGTCAATCCACCAATAACTGATGGTTTAATTTCTTGGGTCATTTGAATTGTTTTAGCATTTGAATTTGCCTTGACATAATTTTCAATTTCACCAATGGTATTCTTGTCTAAAGTTACAGCAGAGACTACAGTAACTTTAACAATTTGATTGTGTTTATTGTACATTCCAATAAAAGCATCACCCATTGCTGGAATGTATGCTTCACGGAACTTTTCTGTCATTAAATGGTATAAACTTTGCGTAGTTTCGTTTGCAGAAGCAAACAACGTCTTTAGCGCATTTTGTTTAATACTTTTTTTGTATAAGGGACTTTGAAGAAAAAGAACGAATTCTCTACTTTCATTTGCCATTAAACATAAATGGTCAATATCTTTTTTGATGACATCTAAAGTAGATGTTTCAACGGCTCTGTCGAAAAGTGCTTTAGCGTAACGTGATGCTATTCGAAAATCTGACATAATATTAAGCAGTTGGACGATTTGTCAAGTCTGAAATATGATTTGCAATTAATGCTTGTTGAGCTGCATTGTCTTCCAATTTAGCAGAAACTAATTTCTCAGCGATTTGAACTGAAAAACTTGCAACTTCTCTTTTCAATTCTTCCATTGCTGCTAATTTTTGCTTGTTTATTTCATCGTTTGCACGTGCTATCAATTTTTTAGCCTCGTCATCGGCTAGATTTTTAGCATCGCTTACTATTTTATCTTTAATTTCTCTCGCCTCACGCAACATCAAATCGCGCTCTTGACGTGCTTGTGCCAACAAAGATTCATTCTCACCTTTCAAACGTGTCATTTCATCTTTCGCTTTTTCAGCTTGAGACAATGCATTGGAAATTGTTTCTTCACGTTCTTTAATTGAGCTCAAAATTGGCTTCCAAGCAAATTTCTTTAAAATTACTAATAACAATGAAAATGTTACAAGCATCCAAAATACTAATCCTATTGCAGGTGTTACTAATCCCATTTTAATTTTGTTTTGTTTTTAAAATTTAAAGGGACCAATTCTCATTGGTCCCTCATTTTTACTTACAAGAAAAGAATTAACAAACAAACAACGATTGCAAAGAATACAGCACCTGCCTCCAGCTAGAGCTCAAAAGCTAGAGTGAAATTTAAGAAGCAGCTAAGCTAAGTTTTAGTGTCCAAAAGGTTGCAGAGCCAGAGCCAGCTTCCACCAATTCCTATTTCACTTGCAACCGCGCTCTTCTACTTTAAATTATGTTTGAACACTCGAGAAAATTGCTTGAAAGAATGAAATTGCAAGAAAATAAAAATGGGACTTTTGGAGACTATGTAAGAGGTGTAATTGAGGAACTTGAGAATGATGAAATATTGTCTGAAAATATTGCAAGAAATATTTTT
>CAIRMY010000169.1 GCA_903879775.1 uncultured Bacteroidota bacterium | reverse complement strand
TTACACCCATTTAGATCGGAATTACTTGGCAGATACATTGTTAAAGTATCATCCGCGGAGTAATTGAGAATATAATTGGGCGTATTGCGCGGCCAACTGTTTGGGTTGGAAGCGTAGGTGGTTTTGAAGTCCGTTGTGGACGAGTTCCTCACGCAGTTGTGAATTTTCAATGATTTTTAAAAAGCCTTCTCGGATTGAACTGATATCAAACGGATCCACCAGAACAGCGGCATCGCCAGCAATTTCGGGCATAGAGGTCGTATTGCTTGTGATAACCGACCTTCCCACCGCATTGGCTTCCACGATGGGCATGCCAAATCCTTCCAAGGTAGAAACCAGGCTTAGGATATTACATTGGCGGTATTGATCAAGGATTTCGTCATCGCTGAGTCTACGTTCAATGCACTCTGCTTGGATGTTGTTTTCTTGGATGAGGGCTTTTAATGAATCATTTACTTTGCCCACAATCACCAAGGTACAGGGGATGTCTTTTAACGCTGGGATGAGTCGCTCCAAGTTTTTGTTGGGTGCAGTTCCTACGTGCAAAATCCTTGGTTGATGTTGATTGAAAGATTTAGGGAAGGGTTGAAATCTGTCCTGAATGGAAACGTATACGATACTGATTTTATCTGGATTGCAGGGAACAAAATGTAATATGTCCTCTTTGGTCGCTGTTGAAATGGCCGTTAAATGGGTCGCTCTTTGAATGGGTAATGTGAACCAAAATAGTTTGAGTATTTTGTGCTTTAGGCCTGCCGTTTGGTGTAACATACCGCAGTCTAAAATTGTGAGTAAGGTTTTCTTTTTACTCAAGAGAATTCCAATATAATGGATGTCGCCAGTAATGTGATTCACATCTCCTTGATGAAACATGCAGTATACCGCATTGGCCAAACGGCGCCATAGCCCGTTGCTTTCAAAGGGCATGTCTAAGGAGATTGCTTCAATGTTTGGTGGAAGATTTTCTCGAATCTGTTTGAAATAACTCTCAACGCTAAAATTTCCGAGTGCACGTGGTTTACGGTTAAAAAATACGACCTTCATATTAGTGTGTTAATTCCCATTCGATGAATTGGGTTTCATCAATGATCAATTGGTTGATCAATTGATTGGTATTCATGTTATAGTCCCATCCCAAATTTTTCTTGGCTTTGGTATTGTCGCCATAGATGATTTCTAGGTCAACGGGCCGAAATAATTCTTTGTCAATTTCAATGGTTTTTTCGTATTCGAGATCGAGTTTGGTGAGAATGGTTTCAATCAAAGATTGAAGTGAGGTGACCTCGCCTGAACAGATTAAGAAATCTTCAGCGGCATCGGTTTGGAGTATGCGCCACATGGCTTCAACATAGGCGGGTGCATAACCCCAGTCGCGCTGTATCGACAAATTCCCCACTTTGATGGGACCCTTTTGCAAGCCCATTTTTATTTTAATGGCCGAATGTAAGATTTTTTTGACCACATAATTGGGTCCGCGCAGACAGGATTCGTGGTTGAATAATATTCCGCAGGCGGCGAATAAATTGTGCGATTCGCGGTAATTCACAGTGAGCCAGTGCGCCGCTGCTTTTGAAACACCATATGGACTCGCGGGGTGGAAAATGAGGCTTTCTTTGAGCGGCAAATTTTCGGGTTTTACATTTCCGAACATTTCACTGCTTGAAGCTTGGTAAAATTTGATCTGGTTGTTGGCTTTTTTAATTGCTTCCAGCCAATTCAAAACGCTCATGATATTAAAATTGACCGTACCAATCGGATCAATAAATGAATATCCAACAGAGCTTTGCGCACTCAAATTGTAAATTTCATCGATCTTAAACTTGGTCAAAATTTGTTCCGCCCTTTTTTGATCCAGGTTTGGTAATTCTATCAGTTGAATGTCGTTTTCGATGCCCAGGAACTGCAAGTTTTTGAGTTCGGGCATGATGGTATTGCGGGTGATTCCATACACCCTGTAATTTTTACTGAGCAGCAGCTTGCTTAAATAAGCTCCGTCTTGCCCTGTGGCTCCTATGATTAATGCTTTCTTCATGCAAATTGGATTCGAAAATAGGAATTGTTTGGGATTAAAAATTGATTTATTGGTAAAGGGTTGGGATTGGTTTACGGTTTATAGTTTACAGTAAACTATAAACTATCCACCGCTTCTGGCTCGGGCTGAGAAACGCAATCGCCCAGGGTGAACTGACAAAATTTGATGGTTCTGCCTATTGCTAGCCACATCTTCTCGTAATAGGTTTGAATCTGCAATACCGCCGGTACGGGAATGAGATCGTACACATTTGGGATGTTTTGGTGGAGGGTGAGTCCATCGCGCTGTACTTGCTCCAGGGTGCTTTCGTAAAAGAGATCGGAGTCGGTTTTTACGTTCACCAAGGCGGTGGTCGGCGCAATCTGTCGGTACAGGTTGAGGAACTTGTAGCTGCTCAATCGCTTGCGCTCCTTTTGGGGTTGGGGGTCGGCGAAGGTGATCCAAATTTCGGCGACCTCGTTGGGAGCGAAGTATTCGGGGATGTTATCGATATGGGTTCTCAGGAAGCGAACATTGCTGAGGTTTTCGGTGATCGCGGCCTTGGCGCCTGTCCACATGCGGTTGCTTTTGATGTCCACGCCCACGTAATTGATATTGGGGTTGATGCGGGCCAAACCAACGGTATAATCGCCTTTTCCGCAGGCCAGTTCTATCACGATGGGGTTGTTGTTGCCAAAGAGGGCGTGCCAGTTTCCTTTCGTTTTCTCGGCATCTTGAAGATCGAACGTGTTCGGAAATTGGTCGTACTCGGCAAATTTGATGAGTTTGGGTTTGCTCATGGC
>CAIRMY010000168.1 GCA_903879775.1 uncultured Bacteroidota bacterium | reverse complement strand
GGTATGATAATGTAACTGCTGGCCGTTAAAGCGTTTATACTTATTAGCCCAAGCGATGGAGGGCAGTCTAAAAAAATGAAGTCAAAGTCGTTGATTATTTTTTGCAGTTGGCCAAATTAATAGTTCTGGTGCCAATACTCCAAATAGTTATACTATTTTTTCAGATGTAATTTCAGATATTGACCCTGCTAATAATGTAATCTTAAATTTAAATTGGGGTTTATCTGGCGGCACAGTTGCAAATGTAAACACCGTTATTTCAAAAGCACTATCAAACATTTCTTACACCACTATTGGTGAAATTAGTAATGTTCAAGTTCTTATTTCTGAATTAGCAGTAGTAACAACACCAACATTAAATGCAGACCCAGCAATTGTTGACATTTCTCCAATTGCAAATACAACCACCAACACGGTTGTAAAAATAGATACTTTTGGATCGTTAGGTAAGTTAATAATTAATGATGGTGGTTTAGATTACGCAATTGGTGATGAAATTGTTTTTAAAAATAAACCAATGAATTTTGGTATTGGTGCTGCAGCTGAAGTAACCAATGTTTCTGCATTTGGAACAATCACATCTGTAAAATTTGTTCCTTATAAAATTACTGGAAATGCAAGTGTAACATCTGCAAGTAATGTGATGGTTCAAGGTTATGGAACTTTATTTGAAACCGAGTTGTCTGTTGGTGATAAAATTATGATTGGTTCTAATACAAGAACCGTTGTAACTATTGCTTCAAATACTTCACTCAATGTAAATACAAGTTTTGGTTCAATTCTAACAAATAGACCAGTTAGACATTGGGAAAGATATCTGATAGGTGGCCAAGGATATAATAATCACAAACTTCCAACAATTACTGTAAGTTCTACACTTGGAACAGGTGCAAATATAGCAGTTACAACAATTATGGGTGATGGAGAAAATCTATTTCCCCGTGGTACTGGTCGTGCTGGTGAAATCCAAGAAATCACAATTCTTGACCCAGGTAAAGGTATTCGTACCACACCTCAAATTGTTCTAACTTCTCTTGGTGATGGAACTGCTGAAGCAAATGCTACACTCAGTCCGACATTGCAAGAATTACCTGGAAGATGGACAACATCGGATTCTATCATATCTTCTTCCGACAGAAGATTACAAGGCCGTGATTATTACATTAATTACTCATACTTGTTATCATCGGAAATTGAGTTTGGCAAGTATAAAAAAATCTTTAAAGAACTCTTACATCCTGCTGGATTTAAATCCTATGCAGAGCTAAATAGACTAAATGAATTAGATGCCAATAATGTGACAATGAACACATTAACGGTGCCTAAGAATATTCGAACACTTTCTGGTACTGTTAATGTTAACAGCACCATTTTTGTTGTTGGAACAGGTACTAAATTTACTAAGGCAGCCAATCTTGATTTTATTGGTGCAAACACATGGATTGCCGTAAACTCAGAGATTCGCATGGTGAATTCAATCATCAGCGATACATTACTGACTGTAAATAGTGCCTTTACAATAACTGCAAATAATGAAGAATTGGTGGTATTGAATGTTGATTACGATGCGGTTGCAACAGAAGTAACACTAGACGAGATTATTGCTGAAAATGATTTGATTCTTTCAGTAGAAACATAGGAATAAAAATGTCAACGACAATTAGAATAACGGATTTAACAGAACTAACAACGCCCGATTCAAATACGCTGAATACGGTATTTGTGGTCGTTGATAAAAGTAGTGGTACTTTTACCACCAAACAACTTAGTCTTGCAAACTTAGACTTTGCAATTGACAATGTGGCACCTGTTGCGTTTGCGACTGCTAATCTTGCGTATGGAAAAGCAAATTCTGCAAACATTTTAGCACAAGCAGGATTTAATGCTGCCAATACCGCACAAGCAGATGCAAGTGCTGGATTTGCAAAGGCCAATACCGCAAACACTACCGCAGAATCCGCATTTTCACGAGCCAATACTGCAAACATCATTGCTGATTCCGCTTATGCTTTTGCCAACATTGCAAACATTAAAGTGGATTCTGTTTATGCATTTAGTAATACTGTAAATATTAAAGTTGATTCGGCATACGCATTTGCAAACATTGTTAATATCAAAATTGATTCTGCATATACATTTGCAAATACCATAAACAT
>CAIRMY010000167.1 GCA_903879775.1 uncultured Bacteroidota bacterium | reverse complement strand
TTTTTCGCTTCTCCCCAATTCACCAACGTGGAATTTGTGAATTGTAATTTGAGAGAATTAGACTTTGGTGGGTCTTCCTTTGAAAATTGTTTGTTTAAAGGTAAAATGAGCTACGTTTTGTTCAAAGGTGATGATCCAACCTTTAAAATCAATAATTCAGAATATAAAAAGAATGAAATGAAAAATGTTTCATTCGAGAAACTTGACTTTCAAACGTTAGCATTTTCTGATAATTGCAATTTAGAGAACATAAAAATAATGTCAAATCCAAACTATATCTTGGTAAAAGGATTTAAACGCAAAATCACAGAATTGAATCAATTAAGAAATCAATATACAACAGAAACTATAGATTTTATAGAAATTCAATATGGAATTGCACATGAAAGAAATCAAAACTCTTATTTGTTTAATATGGAAGATTGGATTGATGAAGATTCTAATTTAGCAGAAATGATTGAGGTATTCAATTTTCTGAAAAACGAGTAACCTGAAAAAAGTCCTTTCAATCAAACAGTTTAATTCTAACTGGCTTTGCTACTATTGCAAATTAGGTTTGAATTGCCCTTTGTTGCAATCTTCATTCATGTATTTGAAATCAATCTATTTCAACACATGATGTGCCAATACTTTTTGCACTTCATACACATTCACAGATTTGCTGAATTGCATTTGTCATTGCAATGTCTTTTTGTTGATACTTTACGTGGTTAACTATTTTTAGCTTTTCTTTGTATTTAATTTAATTCAATAATGAAAAAAATTATATTTATTGTGTCATTCATATTTGTGATGGTTACAAATGTGTTTGCTCAAATCAAAACCACACATCGTATTGAGATTCCTTTGAAGGATGGATATACAGAGGAACAAACATTTTATTTTGGGAAAAACGGATTGGTTCAAACTTCTCGTTCTGAAAAATCAAACAATGGAGAACGTAACTTCCGATTTACAGTTTTCGATGCATCGTTGCGTGAAAAATCGACACAGGAATTTAATTATCCAAAGAAAATGGATGTTTTCCAAGTGGTTCAGAATCAAGATAATCTTCATGTTCTTTTGATCAATGGAAAAACGAAACCTGATTTTATTTTGCTCACGTTCAATCTTCCCACCGAAAAAATAAATGATGTATCTGGCAAATTTGTAGAGAAATTTAAAATTGGTTATTCAAATATGACCATCAATTATATCAATAAATTTAACATGTTGGCCAACGGAACAAATATATATATTTCGGGAGCTGTTAAAAAAGTACCTACGGTTTGTATCATCGATTCTAAGTCTGGCGATGTGACTGATTTTGATATGGTTTTAGACAATGTTAAACCGAAGAAGGTTAAGTTGATGTATGCCGAGGTTTTACCAGAATCGGATGAAATTGTATATTATCTTGCTCAGGATGAACACAGAAGAATTGCAGAAATCACAGCGAAAATCTATACAATTGAAGGCGTATTGAAAAACAGTATTGTGATCAATGAAAATGGAGAACGAAAAATTTCTATGATTCGCGGTATCAATTTAGGAGAAAATAAATATGCCTTTACCGGTGGTTATGGAACCGGATATTCACATGAAAGCACTGTTGGAATTTGTTATTTTAGAGCTGAAAACAATGCAATTAAAGTTTCGAAATATTTCAATTATTTAGATTTCGATAATTACCTGAAGTATTTACCAGAGTCAACACAAGAGCGCATTCAAAAGAAGAAAGACAAGAAAGAATCAAGAGGGAAGGAGTTAGAATTTACAGTTGGGTCAATTTTTCATCCTTTGCAAGTTTGTTCAGATG
>CAIRMY010000166.1 GCA_903879775.1 uncultured Bacteroidota bacterium | reverse complement strand
CTCAAGTTTTTGAAAAACTTTCATTAAGCTGGCAAAATCCTGAATTTCAATATTCTGAATTTGGATTAAATGCGTATACAACAAATTCAAAAGTACCCGTTGAATATACCAATGTAAATAATGTTGTGGGATTCAATGTCCCTCAAAAATCATTGAAATTTAAATATTCTAATTTAACCATCGACCCATGGGTGAAATTTATCGACACGCTCAAAATTTCAAATCCTTATTCGAATAAATTGTTTGAAAATATGGCCGTAGATGTTGAATACGACAATGCCGGGAACAGCTACATTTATGGTGGAGCAATCAATTGGATGGATATTCCAAGAGTTGCAAAATATGATACCAAAGGCAACCTGAAATGGGTTTTTTTAGGACTCATCAATTTGCCAAACTCATACCAATTTTCACTCATGATTTTTTATGGTGGTATAAATTCATTTACTGTAAACCGATACGAAAACAAAATTTATGTTGGCCCTCAGACAAGCAGAAATATTGCTACTAATGAATTCGTAAGTTTGGATACAAATGGTTTGTGGGATAGCGCCCATCATTTAATTAATTCTATTTCCTATAGGGGTTCATTTTTCACAAAATGCAGCGACAAACAATCCAGATGGGTTCAAGGATGTGATTGGGGTGGATATACATCAAATGCTGACCAAATATTGTATGGTAAAATTTCAGATACGTGCAAAAATTGCTTTAGTGCAATTTCCCCAGATACTATCAAATTTGCAGCCATTAAAATTGTATTGGATGATGATGATCAAGCTTTTATCAATTATAACGGAGGACTCGGACCTATACATACATGGAAATTTAAATACTCAAGCACTACTTCAGGTCACTTAAATATCATCGCATCCTTAAATGATTCCTTAAGCAAAGAAAAATGGAATCACAGAAATCCAGAATGGATCATTGGAATCGCTACTAAATCTAATCACAATCCCAATCCCGAAGGTTATGGACAAGGTGTCATTCTTCATTGTTTGGGAGTGAATTCTCGGTATTTGTGTTATTACGACGGTAAACGCTACCAGGTTTTTAACAAATACAACGGCAAGCTTATTCTTTTTGACTCTTTTCCGAATAAAATCATTCGCGTTCAATCTGGTGTGTATATTGACAATTGCGACAACTTATACTTAGGATTCGATAGTGCCAGAATCAAAGTTTTTAAAATTACACCCACCAAACTCGTACCCATACATACCTACAAATTGGTCAAAGAAAACAATTATAAAGTCAACGACATTCGATACAACAACATCACCAAAAAGCTCCATTTTTGTGCCGATAGCTTAGTTGGTGTTATCGATTCCCTCATTTCCTGTACTCCCACTGAAACGAAACTGATCATTGACTCTACTTTAATTTGTCAAAACAAGTCTATTGTTAAAATTCGAAATCCCCTACCGAATAAAAAATACCGCATCATTTGGGAAAATTTAACGCTAAGCGATACCATAAAACAAGTGGTTTACAAACAAGGCAACTCTGATTCTACAGATATTGTCGATACGCTATTCAATCGAGATCCTAAAGCAAAATACAAAGTGTCTGGAGTCATGTATCAAGCCTGTTTTGATACCCCGCTCACACCCACCACAATTTTTCCTTACCATTTTTCTGATACCAATTTGGCTTTCTCGGGTTGTTTGAACGACACGTTTAAAGTCAATTCAAAGCTGTATTTCAAGACAGGTATCTATTACGATACTTTAAAAAATAATTGCCAATGCGACTCTGTCCTTAAAATCAAAATTGCAATCCACACCGATACTGCGGTTTCTCGACAATATGACATTTGCAAGGGAGATTCTATTTCATTTAATGGAAAAATCTACCGAACAAATGCAAAGCACATCGACTCTTTTTTTACCATTTACGGATGTGATTCAATTGTAACTAGAAATATCTCTGTAAAACCAGTTTTTGACACTTTGTGGCATGAGTTTTTGTGCAAAAACGAATCATACAATTATCGGAATAAATCGTACTCCGCCCCTTTTGTTATTCTTGATACGCTCATGGCTCAAAATGGCTGTGACTCTTCCATTCAAATTCACTTGCACCAGAGCGCATTGAAAACAGATTTTGATGTTGATTCCAGTAAGGTTCCTGCGTTTTCATTTTTTCAAAAAAGCATCAATCATGTTTCTTTTATTTGGCACTTTGGAGATGGTTTTTCAGACAATAAAACCAACAACCCATCACACACTTACCAAAACAAAATTGATTCCATTTTTAAAGTTTGCCTTATCGCTACCGATAGCCTTGGCTGCAAAGATACATTGTGTAAAAAATTGAATGTCTACTCTTTAAAGTATTTCATTTACAATACATTTACCCCAAATCAAGATGGTTATAACGATCAATTTACCATTGGTTACAACCACATCCCCTTCAAATATAGCATTGAAATTTTCTCTAGGTGGGGTACATTGGTTTACAATAAAGAAAATGCAGATATCAGCAATTCAAATTTATTTTGGAACGGACAAATTCAAAACAATGGACCAGAATGTCCATCAGGAAGTTACTTTGTTCTTTACAAATTCTACCTCAATGGCGAAAATCAGCCACCAACGGTTGTAAACGGTGTAATTACACTGATTCGGTAACGCATAAAAAAAGGCAACTTGCGTTGCCTTATATGATTTAAATTCTTTTGAGTTTTATTCAACCGTAACAGATTTTGCCAAGTTTCTTGGTTGATCTACGTTACAGCCACGCATCACTGCTATGTGGTAACTTAATAATTGCAATGGAATTGTGTTGATTAATGGACTTAATGCCTCAATGGTTTCAGGAACTTCAATCACATGGTCTACCAATGAATCTAATCCTCTGTTGCCTTCTGATACAACCGCAATGACTTTACCTTTACGCGCTTTCACCTCTTGAATGTTGCTCACCACTTTTTCGTAATGTTCACTGTTTGTTGCAATCACAACCACTGGCATCTCCTCATCAATCAATGCAATTGGACCATGTTTCATTTCTGCGGCAGGATATCCCTCAGCATGAATGTAACTGATCTCTTTTAATTTCAATGCACCTTCTAATGCCACTGGAAAATTGTATCCACGGCCCAAATACAAGAAATTCTTTGCATCTTTATATTTGTCTGCCAAATCAACAATCATATCATTCAATAACAATGCTTTCTCAATTTTTGAAGGAATTTTTTCCAATTCATCCATGAAAGCGGTAATTTCTTTGATGTTCATGGTGCCACGTAATTTTGCCATGCCCACCGCCATCAAAGCCAAAACTGTAACTTGCGCTGTAAATGCCTTTGTACTTGCCACCCCAATTTCTGGGCCAGCATGCGTATACGCACCAGCATCACTCATTCTTGGAATGCTACTTCCTACAACATTACAAACACCAAAAACCGATGAACCCTTTCTCTTTGCCAACTCCATTGCCGCCAATGAGTCTGCGGTTTCACCAGATTGTGAAATTGCTATGATTAAATCGTCTGGATATAAAACTGGATTTCTATATCTAAATTCAGATGCATATTCTACCTCAACAGGAACCCTTGCCAAATCTTCAAATAAATATTCAGCAACCAAACCTGCATGCCAGCTCGTACCACATCCAATTAAAATTAAACGTTTAATTTCTTTCAATCTGTCGGCGTAATCTTCCATGCTGCGCATCATGATTTCACCTGTGCCAGCATCGAAACGACCTCTAAAGCTATCGAAAATAGAACGCGGTTGTTCGTAAATTTCCTTCAACATGAAATGCGGATATCCGCCTTTTTCAAGTTGCTCTAAATTCAATTCAAGTTCTTGGACATAAGGAACTTGAACAACATTGTCAATCGATTTAATAATCAGTTCTTTTTTCTCTACAATGGCAATTTCACCATCGTTTAAATACACAACTTTATTGGTGTATTCAACAATTGGAGTTGCATCTGATGCAAAGAAAAATTCACCCCTATCCTTTCCCATTCCCACAACCAAAGGACTTCCTTTTCTTGCAGCAATCAAATGTTCAGGATGATTTTTACTTAAAATGACAATGGCATAAGCCCCAACAACTTGTTTGAGCGATGACCTCACTGCATCTGCCAAAGGCAAACCAGTATGTTCCATCACATCTTCAATTAAATGCGCCAACACTTCTGTGTCGGTATCACTTGTAAACACGTGCCCACGAAGTTTAAGTCCCTCCTTAAGCGTAGCATAATTCTCAATAATGCCGTTATGAATGATGCTTAAATCGCCAGATTGACTCAAATGTGGATGTGCGTTTTTATTGTTCGGTTCTCCATGTGTAGCCCAACGGGTATGTCCCATTCCAATGGTACCAGAAATATCTTGTCCCTCAGTAATGGCTTCTAAATCAGCAACTTTTCCCTTTTGCTTGTAAATACGCATATCGCCGTTCAACAAGGAAACACCCGCACTGTCGTATCCACGATATTCTAAACGTTTAAGTCCTTTAACAACAATAGGAAACGCTTGTTTATTTCCGATATAGGCAACAATACCACACATGATTTATATATAATTTTAGATTAAGCTAAACCGAAAGCCGCTTTCGTAGCGCTCACAGCATTTGTTTCTTCCCAAGGGAATAATTTTACAGTCACTTTAAGTTCATTTGGCTTATTTGCATTGAACACTTTGGTCACTGTTTCTGGATTGCGACCCATGTGACCATAAGCAGCAGTTTCCAAATAGATTGGGGTTCTTAAGTTAAAGCGTTGCTCAATGTGGTAAGGTTTTAAGCTAAATTCTGGCATATTCTTAACAATTGATGCAATTTCGCCGTCGTTTTTACCCACCTTAGAAGTTCCATAAGTGTCTACATAAACACCTACAGGCTCTGCCACACCAATTGCATAACTCACTTGAACCAAAATTTGGTCGCAAACACCAGCAGCAACTAAGTTCTTCGCGATATGACGGGTTGCGTATGCAGCGCTTCTATCTACTTTTGAGGGATCTTTACCTGAGAACGCTCCACCACCGTGTGCACCGCGACCACCATAAGTGTCAACAATGATCTTACGACCAGTTAAACCGGTATCTCCGTGAGGACCACCAATCACAAATTTACCGGTTGGGTTAATGTGATAAGTGATGTTGTTGTCAAATAAATATTGCAAAGAAGCATCCAATTTTGCTTTCACTCTTGGAATCAAAATTTGGATAATGTCGCTAGAAATCTTCGCCAACATTTCGTTATCTGCTTTCAACACATCTGAATCAGATTGAGAAACAGGCTTCACAAAATCGTCGTGTTGAGTCGAAATAACAATGGTATCGATTCTCAAAGGTTTGTGGTCATCAGAATATTCGATGGTCACTTGGCTTTTAGCATCGGGACGTAAATAAGGAATTTGGTTATTCTCTCTGCGCATTTCAGCAAGCTCTTGCAATAGCATGTGAGCCAACATTAATGGAAGAGGCATATAATTTTCGGTTTCGTTGGTTGCATAACCAAACATCATACCTTGGTCGCCGGCACCTTGTTCTTCAGGGTTTTTGCGTTCTACACCTTGGTTAATGTCGGCACTTTGTTCGTGAATGGCTGATAAAATACCGCAGCTATTTGCATCGAACATATATTCACTTTTGGTATATCCAATTTTAGCAATCACACCACGGGCAATGCTTTGAACATCTAAATAAGCTTGAGATTTAACTTCGCCCGCTAACACAACTAGACCTGTTGTTACCAACGTTTCGCAAGCCACTTTACTGCTAGGATCATAAGCCAAAAAATTATCGATAAGCGCGTCAGAAATCTGATCTGCTACTTTATCTGGGTGTCCCTCAGACACCGATTCGGAAGTAAAAAAATACGGCATTTTTTAATATTTTCACAAATATACAAAGTTCGATGCGAATTTTATAAAACGGCTTTGTAAGTGGTCGTTTTTCTTACACTTGATCACAAAAAATTTGGTATCTTTGCATTCTATGTTTGAAAACCTGCAATCCAGATTAGAAAAAGCATTTAAATCGCTGAAAGGACAAAGCAGCATCAATGAGCTGAACGTAGCAGAAACGGTGAAAGAAATTCGCCGTGCCCTCATCGCTGCCGACGTAAACTTTAAAGTTGCTAAAACATTCACCGATGATGTTCTAGAAACCGCTCGTGGTCAAAATGTAATTAAATCTGTTTCCCCTGGCCAATTACTTACAAAAATTGTATACGATGAATTGGTTCAACTTCTTGGAGGTACAACGCAAGAGCTTTCTACCAAAGGTTCTCCTGCCATCATACTTATTGCCGGTTTACAAGGTTCTGGTAAAACCACGTTCACAGGCAAATTAAGTAAATACCTCAAAAGCCAAGGTAAAAATCCTTTGGTGGTTGCTGGCGACGTTTACCGTCCTGCTGCGAGAGAACAACTCCGTGTGCTTGCAAGCCAAACGGAAGTGGGTTACTACACCGAAAATGAAAATAACAATCCGATAAACATCGCAGAAAATGCGATTAAATATGCGAAAGCCAACAATCACAATGTTGTAATTGTTGATACCGCTGGTCGTATTGCCATCGATAAAGAAATGATGGACGAAATAGCGTCCCTCAAAAAAGCGATAAACCCTACCGAAATTTTGTTTGTTGTTGACTCAATGACGGGTCAAGACGCCGTAAATACCGCTAAAAACTTCAACGATGTTTTGGATTTTACCGGTGTGGTTTTAACAAAATTAGATGGCGACACCCGCGGTGGTGCTGCCCTTTCCATTAAATCTGTTGTAAACAAACCAATTAAGTTTGTTTCGAACGGCGAAAAAATGGAGGCTCTCGATGTGTTTCATCCAGATCGTATGGCTGGACGTATTTTGGGTATGGGTGACGTGGTTTCTTTGGTGGAAAGAGCTCAAGCTACTTTCGACGAAGAAGAAGCACAACGTTTGTCGAAGAAAATTGCTAAAAACAAATTCGACTTTGAAGATTTCTTAGGCCAATTGCAACAAATCAAGAAAATGGGTAACATGAAAGATTTGTTGGGAATGTTGCCAGGTGTTGGAAGTAAAATTAAAGATCTAGACATCGACGATAATGCTTTCAAAGGAATTGAGGCATTGATTCAATCGATGACACCCCAAGAACGTGAAAAACCTGAAATTTTAAATGCTTCTCGAAAGCAAAGAATTGCTTCTGGTAGCGGTCGTTCGGTTCAAGAATTGAATAAACTTTTGACACAATTTACCCAAATGCGTCAGATGATGAAATCTATGAACAACAACAAAGGGAAAATGCGTGGTATGCTAAAATAAAATACCATGGAAAAAGAACTTGCAAACATTCGAAAAGAGTATTTAAAGGGAAGTATCTCTGTTGATACAATGCCCGAAAATCCGCTCGAAGCGCTCCAAACTTGGGTCAATCAAGCCATTGAGTCTGAGGTTGAAGAGCCAACAGCCATGAACATTGCAACCATTTCTAGCGATAAGTTCCCGAATTCTAGGGTGGTTTTATTGAAAGAAATTAATTCTGAGGGACTTGTGTTCTTCACAAATTATAAAAGCCAGAAAGGTCAAGATATCGCAACGAACCCAAATGTAGCGATCAATTTCTTTTGGCCTGAATTGGAACGACAAGTGAGAATTCATTGCGTGGCATCAAAGGTATCTGATTTAGATAGCGATACATACTTTTATTCAAGGCCAAAAACTTCACAAGTTGGCGCCATTGTAAGTGCACAAAGTGCTGAAATTGGAAAAGACGAAGATTTAGAATCTAAAATTACGGAAATTATAGAATCGAATCTAGAAATTAAACGCCCTGAATATTGGGGCGGCTATATTTTAGTGCCTGAGTATTTTGAATTTTGGCATGGAAGGGCAAGTCGCATACACGACAGGGTTGCATATTCAAAAACAACAGGTGCTTGGATTAAGAAGCGATTATCGCCTTAATTGATTGTCGTGAAACCTTTGCGAATCTTATTTGTCTTGAGCTTGGTCTGAAAATCCTTCCATTAAATCGGTAGAAATTCCCGTGAAGCTAAATCCACCATCGTGGAAAAGGTTTTGCATTGTGACCATACGGGTATAATCGCTAAACAAACTCACACAATATTGCGCACATTGGTCGGCAGAGGCGTTTCCAAGAGGACTCATTTTATCGGCGTAGTTGTAAAATGCATCAAATCCACCAACACCGCTTCCGGCAGTTGTTTTGGTAGGGCTTTGAGAGATTGTATTTACACGAACCTTTTTAGATTTGCCATAGTGATAACCAAAGCTACGGGCAAAACTTTCAAGAAGAGCTTTTGCGTCAGCCATTTCGCCATAATCAGGGAAAGTACGTTGTGCAGCAATGTAACTTAAGGCAAGTATAGAACCCCAATCGTTCATTGCATCGGATTTCATTAAGGTTTGCATCAAGCGGTGGAACGACATAGAAGAGATATCGAATGACTGATGCATATATTCATAATTAGAATCTATGTAAGGATTTTTCTTGCGAACGTTCAAGCTCATACCTACACTATGCAGAACAAAATCAATTTTACCGTTGAAGGCAGCCATGGAACCAGAAACGAGTGTTTGTAAGTCTTCCATTTTTGTTACATCAGCATAAATTAAAGGCACATTTAATTTCTTTGCCAATTCTTCGGTTTGACCAACACGGGCAGCCACTG
>CAIRMY010000165.1 GCA_903879775.1 uncultured Bacteroidota bacterium | reverse complement strand
GTTTGGCAAAATGGCGGGTTCAGTGCTAAATTGAACATTTGGTTTTCAAATGAACATTAGTGCTAAACTGAAAGTAAGTGCTTCTAAATCCGCCACTTCGCCAAGCTGCAAACCGTTATATACAAAACAATAAACCTATATTTAAATTATCCCTGTCATAAATAAGGGGGGGTATATTATGATAGGTTAAATTAACTAATTCTCCTCTTCATCACCTCCGTTTTTTAGACTATACCTCAAAATGTGATTTTTATTTTGGTCTAAAACAGCAGGAAGCGTAGCCTTTTCAAGTTATTGAGTTATAGATTTAGGGTGAACGACCACCCAACTCAAAAATGTGATTTATGAAGGTGTTATATGTTAGGGTTTCAACCTTAGATCAGAATACAGATCGTCAAAAAAATGATTCCAAAGAATTTGAATTGGTTATTGAAGATAAATGTTCTGGAGCGATTCCATTCTTCCAACGTGAAGGAGGTAAGAAAATCCTATCGTTGATTGAAAAAAGAATTATCACTTCAATCTCCGTTCACTCCATTGATAGATGCGGTCGTGATCTATTAGATATTCTCTCTGTTATTAAGTTTATGAATGAACGTGATATCCCAATGTTCTTTATTCAACAAGGTCTACGAACTATTGATGATAAAGGAAAGGAAAATGCAATTGCAAAAATGATGATTTCTATCCTTGGCACAATCGCCGAGTTAACACGTAATCAAATAAAAGAAGCTCAAAGAGAAGGGATAGAGTTAGCCAAGCTACGAAATGTCTACAAGGGGAGAAAGAAAGGTGCCAAATCGGATATTCAAAAATGGATACAAAAGCCAAAGATTGCTAAAACGATTGAATATTTAAAGAAAGGATACAAAGCCAATGAAATCTCAAAAATTGTTGGTGTTCATGTAAACACAATTACAAAGGTTAAAAGAGTGTTAGAATAATAATTTCAATTGAAATGGAATTTAAGTTGAAAGGAAATGATCAGGATTGTCTTTTTGAAATTCACACAAACAATCAAGATCTATCAAGAATTTCCAATGAATTGAGAAAAGAACCTTCAAAATTCCCTGCAAGGTAAATAGTCAATTTTTATTTTAAACACACTTGACAATTTCGTATTTATCACCTATTTATTAGTATGAATGAAAACAAAGACCGAAATTTAATTTACCAATACGTATTTCATAACTACGACAACGAGTTCCATCTCTTATCAGAACTAAAAAGAATGATGAAGGATTACTATTCTGAGATATTATCGGGAGAGTACTTTTTTGACTTTGATAAATTTGATTGTTTTTCTGATGGAGAACTCATACTCAAAGATATTATTCCACCTATTATTAAATCTGAAATAGTTGATATCAAATTGAGTGATTTCAAAGATGAAAATGATCTATGTAGTCATGCTCACGATATTTTAACTCAACATATAGATAAAGTAAAAAACGAAATCGTTGTTCACACAATTGTCCTCAGGTTTATCCATACACTCGTAAACGATTAAAAAATGAAAGAACAAACTGAGGAACTAAAATTAATTTATCAAATCAACCATTCCTATTATCCCAATATTGATTCATTTATTTCTAAGGTAATAGATTTTGTTGAGGTCTATTACCGCACCAAAGAAAATACAATAATTTCGAATTTTTTATTCAAACAGTGTGAAATGAATGAAATCATAATTG
>CAIRMY010000164.1 GCA_903879775.1 uncultured Bacteroidota bacterium | reverse complement strand
TTGCGTTACTGTTGTATTGACCTTGTATGTACCAAACCACTTGACCAACCGCTACAACTGTTTGCGGAGGTGAAAGCGCGGCAAGTGCCAAAGTCAAACTGGCATACCAACCCGATGGCAATGCAGAACCGGTTGTTGGTGTTGTAAATGTATTTTCTAACTCTAAAGTTTGAAGAATTTGTTGCATCAACATTGCTGTCGGAAATGACAATATTGCGAGCGTTTAGCTTTAAATATGATATTTCTAACAACGATTTATTGCCATTATACTCAAAGTAATCATTTTGAATGATCGTATTTCCAGAATAGGTATAATCAAAATAATGGGCTCCCATAGCAACTGAATTCTCATAATATTTTTCAATTTTGGATGTGACTTGTCCTTGATTATTGTACTGAAATTCAAATGTTTCTGATAATTCTAAGGCATTTAAACCACTTCCAGTATACACAGAATAAGATTTGCAAAGCAAAGGGTTAGATGTTGGTGTATTCGTGTTTGAATCCTCTTTAGAGCAGCTTGAAAGGATGGTTGATAGCATGATTGCAACGCAACATAAAAGATTGAAAATTTTCTTCATTTTGCAAAAATAACTTTCTCAAAGATTTGAGAAGTTAGAATTTTTACGGATTTTTAATAATGAGGGACAAAAAATTAAGGGGTTTCCGTAATGGGTGTTTGCAAACCATTGTGAAATTGGTTTGGAATTAAAGTCCCTGTTTTTTAGTTAGTGTGATGAATTTTTATTTCCCTTACTCATAGAATTTGCCTAACTCATTTATCCCTCCGATAAAACCTTCTTTGTATGCTTTTTGACGTTGAGAATAGGGTGCGCATTGTTTTTTGTTTCGCAACCGGTGTAAGTTAAAATTATGATGTAAGCGAAAATTATTTTTTTCATGTCAAAGGACTTTGATTTAAATGAGATGAGAGAAAATGCGATAAATTAGTTAAGCTTTGGTGTTTTTATATTTTGAATATTTTTAATGAGCTCAAGTGTTCCGTTTGTGAAAAAAGAAGCTTCACTTTGTGTGTTTTGCAAGAAAATATCTATAAATACAATATTGGTCAATCCGGGTTCTTTGTATGCAATTCTAATAAATGGAAATTTTACCAGTTGGAGCTTTTCCATTTTGAAAACATAAAATTTAACAGAGTCATTAATGTCACTCGGCATTGAAATGATCTTAGTGTCGCTTATTTTAAACGATGTATCCCTCAATATGAGTGAATCTAAATTTGTAGTTGTCTCTGAAGTTACCAAAGAAATGAAGGTTGTGTATTCATTTTGAACTAAAAAAACTTTGTTTAAATAATTATTAAAGACTGCACTTTTACACTGTGATGTGAATTTTTTTAGCAAGATTGCATCTGGAACAATTTGTTTTTGCCCATTTTTCAAATCGATTTTAGAATTTAAGCCAAACTCTAAAACTTCTTTATTTACCCCAACGCAAGAAGTAAAGTAAAGGATTAAGACTAGATAATATTTCATAATCAAACATTGATGTGCTGATTGAATATCAACACATCAATGTTATTTTTTTTACTCGCCAGTTACAGTACAAGTGTACGTAACAATAATGCCTAAGACATTGGTTGTGTTTAAATCTACTGTAGAAATTTTGGTAATACCACCATTTTTACATGCAGTTTTGATGCTTGCGTCTGCGCCCAAACAAATCTGATAGAAATAACAAACACCAACTGATTTGCCCACCTTACTTCCAACAGGATTAGAAGTTGCAGTCACAGGAAGAGTTAACGAACAGGATGCAAAAAACATTGAACATACTGCTAAGAATACTAGTAATCTATTTTTCATAATTTTTTTTTCTTACTCGTATGGCTTTTCAGATTTCGCCTCGTTTTTTAGAGTGGGTTCTGAACTCCACTTTACTTAACTTCACAAGTTTAAGTTATTTTGGCTTGATGAACGTATTTTTTTTGTGAGTTGATGTTTTTTTCTAGTGTAGGATTTTTTTCTGTTATGAATTGAATAACCGAAGAGCCGAAAAAGTGATTTAGAATAGAAACATCATACACATTAAGTTGTTCGTTTCTCGGCCAACACTTTTTCAATGTCTGCTAACACGATTGAGTAATCAACCCAATCTCCATCTTTCAAAATATATCCCATCACTTCAATATATTCTTGGTTGTCAATGATTATTGTATTTAACATAACATATTTATTTTCACAAATAATCATAATTAGTGTTAATTTAAGTTTACCGCGAGATTATTCTTTTTGTCATTGTTAGTTATGAAATGAATACGATTGTATTTAGGTTCCTTATTGAAATGAAAAAATAAAACTTCTTCATTTAATACTATCAATAAGTGGACAAAGCATTTTATTCTGGCAGGATTTTGAGAAATCTATTTATGATTGCTGTATTTCTTGGGTATGAATATTCTCTTGGGTTTTCGAACGCAGCCAAAAAAGGTATAATCCTAACCAAAAAGTGCCTAATGGAAAAATCCAAATGACGCAAGCAATTGCGAATTGTCTCGAATTTATTTTGCCAAAACCTATGCATTTTAAATAATCCAAGAAATATTTTTTCATTATTCGAAATTATGATGTGCGTTTTCAAGGGTGTTTAAAAATCTGTGAATTAAAAGTTAAATCATGGTGATATTTGAAATTGGACATGAATTTTGTTTATTATAAATGTAATTATAACAAATAGACAATTGGAAATTAATGTTGTTTTCCATTGATTCATTTCTATTTGCAGTTTATGGGCAGATTGAAAAAGTTGAATCACGAGTCAAAAATATTTGTATTAGATACCTCTGTAATATTGTTTGATCACTTGGCGATTAAGAATTTCCAAGAGCATGATATTTTAATACCAATTACTGTCTTAGAAGAACTTGATCACTTTAAAAAAGGAAATGATACAGTGAATTTTGAAGCAAGACAATTTATAAGATTTATAGACGCTATTTCAATCGGTCAAAATTTAAATCAGTGGATATCGATTACGGATAAAACATATCCCAAACTCAAAGTTTTCATGTATCCTGCGGAAGAATTAAATATAGATGCGACTAAAATATTTGGTGATACAAAAAATGATCATTTAATT
>CAIRMY010000163.1 GCA_903879775.1 uncultured Bacteroidota bacterium | reverse complement strand
ATAAAGGTTTATGAGGTTTATAAAGGTTTATGGGGGTTCTCATAATCTTATAATCCAATAATCCTATAATCCTATAATCCTATAATCCAATAATCCTATAAGCCTATAAACTAACGACAGCCAGAATTCGGGGGAGTAAAATATACAATCCAACAATGATTGCCACTGCGCTGGCGCAAAATGTTGCTCCGGCTGCCATGTCCTTCGATTGCCCGACTCCTGGATGTTGATCTGGATGTAAAGTGTCTAACGCTTTTTCTAAGGCTGTGTTAAGTCCCTCAGAAACCAACATCAATCCAATTGCCAACCAAAGAATGGCCCATTCGAAACGGGTTAAATGTTGCCCAAAATGATCTAAGCTAAATCCGGTGATCACGGTGATGACCATGCACACCAAAATGATTTGGAAATTTCTTTCAGTTCTTGCAAGTAAAAGCACCCCGTTTAAGGCGTATTTGAATGATTTGTAGAAGCGCAACATTGGTTCAAAGATGAGACAACTTCACCAAATAAAAAAGGCTCCCAAAAGGAGCCTTTTCACATTTATAGATTAATTCTTAGAATGTATTGATTTTAATACGTTTTTCAATCTCTTCAACGTCGTGACGGAACTTCTTATCAGTTTCAATTAAGTCGTTTACAGTTTGACAAGCGTGAATCACTGTACTATGGTCACGTCCCCCAAAGAAAATACCAATGTTCTTTAAAGATGATTTTGTAAGGTCTTTGGTAAAATACATGGCAATTTGACGGGCTTGTACAATTTCGCGTTTTCTGGTTTTAGACTTAACCGCTTCAACAGGAATGTTGTAGAAATCGCAAACCAATTTTTGGATATAATCGATGCTAATTTCACGTGTAGAATTCTTCACGAAGTTTTTCACGATTTGTTTTGCAAGGTTAAGATCCAATTGTTTTCTGGTTAAAGAACCTTGTGCCAACAATGAAATTAAAGCACCTTCAAGTTCTCTAACGTTGGTGTCGATGTTGTGTGCCAAGTATTCAACTACATCTTTATGTAAAGTGATGCCATCTTGGTACATTTTGTTTTCAAGGATAGAAACACGGGTTTCAAAATCTGGACCGTTAAGATCGGCAGATAAGCCCCATTTGAAACGACTCAATAGGCGTTCATCCATATTTTTCAAATCTTTCGGTGGACGGTCGCAAGTTAAAATGATTTGCTTTCCGTTTTGGTGTAAGTGATTGAAAATTTGGAAGAAAACTTCTTGTGTTCTTTCCTTCTTTGCGAAGAACTGAACGTCGTCTACGATTAATACATCGAGGTATTGATAGAAATTTACAAACTGATTGTTGTTTCCTTGTTTTGCTGAATCGATGAATTGATTGATGAATTTTTCAGCACTTACAAAAACAACAACTTTTTGTCGGTGAGTTTGTTTAATTAAGTTGCCAATGGCATGAGCCAAATGGGTTTTACCTAGGCCACAACCACCAAAGACCATCAGAGGATTAAAGGCAGTGCCTCCTGGTTTTTGAGCAATTGCCAAACCTGCATTTCTCGCAAGTTTGTTGCAATCTCCTTCAACAAAATTGTCGAAAGTGTAACGTGGATTCAACTGGCTGTCGATATTCATTCGCTTTAAGCCAGGAATGATGAAAGGATTTTTGATTGGGGAATCCAAATTAATAGGCATTCCCAATTCGTTATTGACTTGTTTGGAAGAGTTTCCAGTCGGTAAATTGATTGTAAATGGTTGTTGATCTACTCCAGATGCAGTTTCTACAATAATGTTATATTCAAGTTTTGCAGTAGGTCCAATTATTTTTTTAAGCGTTTTATGAAGTAGTTGCACATAATGCTCTTCAAGCCATTCGTAGAAAAATTGACTAGGAACTTGAATTGTGAGTACTTTATTAGACATTTTAACCGGCTTGATAGGTTCAAACCAGGTCTTAAAACTTTGAGGATTAACGTTGTCTCTAAAAATTTTTAAGCAGTCTTGCCAAACAATTTCGTGTGCCTTTTTTTCCATAGATGATGTTTTTCTTCTTTTTAGGTTTTAGTTGTTAATAAAGTGTAGTTAAGTTATTGAAATACAATAACTGATTGATATTGTATTTCATTCGGTAAAGAAAAACATAAAATTCACATTTTGCTAATTTTTTTTATTGTATGGAGCCAAAATTTAGTGGTTGTATTCACCAAACTCACCTCTCAAAACGTCGGCAATCTCTCCAAGTGTGGCATATTGCTCCACAGCGTCCAATATATAAGGCATTAAATTCGCGTCAGTTGAACAAGCTGCCTGCAAATTTTGGAGTTTTTCAGCCACTAAAATTTGATTTCTGCGCGATTTTAAGTCATTGATTTTTTGAGTCTGCGTGTCGCGGATGCTATCGTTGATTTTGAAATTTGGCATCACATCCGTTTCTTCAACTTGAAATTGATTCACTCCCACAACAATTGCTTCTTTGCTTTCAACTTGTTTTTGATACTCGTAACTGCTGTATGCAATTTGATCTTGTATCCAACCGTTTTCAACTGCACTCACGGCGCCTCCCATTTGGTCGATCTGACTCATCAGTTTTAAAGCTTCTGCTTCAATGGCATCGGTGAGTGATTCTACATAGTAACTGCCACCCAATGGGTCAACCGTATTTGTAATGCCGCTTTCAAATCCAATGATCTGCTGCGTTCTCAAAGCTGTTCTTGCCGCTTTTTCAGTCGGTAAGTTCAATGCTTCATCAAAACCGTTTGTATGTAAACTTTGAGTTCCGCCCAAAACTGCCGCCATGGCTTGAATGGTCACCCTACTAATGTTATTCTCAGGTTGTTGTGCTGTTAAGGTAGACCCTCCAGTTTGCGTGTGAAATCTGAGCATCATGGCTTCTGGAGCAGTCGCTCCTAAGTCCCTCATGATATTTGCCCAAATTCTTCTTGCCGCCCTGAATTTTGCAATTTCTTCAAAGAAATCGTTGTGCGCATTGAAAAAGAACGACAATCGTTTTCCGAATACATTGATATCCAATCCTTTTGCTAACGCACTTTCGGCATACGCTTTTCCATTGGCCAAGGTAAATGCAAGTTCTTGAGCCGCGGTACTTCCAGCTTCACGAATGTGATAGCCACTAATGCTGATGGTATTCCAACGAGGCAATTCTTTGCTGCACCATTCAAATATATCGGTGATGATTCTCATACTTTGGCGAACCGGATATATATAAGTACCCCTTGCGGCATACTCTTTTAAGATATCGTTTTGAATGGTTCCCCCAATTTTTGATAAATCGGCGTTTTGTTTTTTCGCGAGGGCAACATACATGGCCAAAAGGGTGCTTGCAGTTGCATTGATGGTCATGCTGGTGGTTACATTTTCTAAAGTGATGCCTTTGAACAATGTTTCTATGTCTTCCAATGAATCAATGGCAACCCCAACTTTACCAACTTCACCTTCGCTCATTGCGTGGTCACTGTCGTATCCAATTTGCGTAGGCAAATCAAAGGCAACCGACAATCCAGTAGTTCCTTGGTTTAATAAATAATGGTAGCGCGCGTTGCTTTCCTCGGCAGTGCTAAACCCTGCATATTGACGCATGGTCCACAATCTACCTCTATACATGTCTTTACGGACACCTCTTGTGAAGGGAAATTCGCCCGCATTTTCCGACATTTTGGAAGGGTTGGTGTAAATTTCTTTGATTTCTATTCCGCTGCTTGTCTTTTTCATATTAACCAAAAATTACTTCAATTTCGTGTTTAATCATTTTAAGTCCTTTTTCATGAGGGACTTCTCCTGCATTCTGCAAGTGGTTGATGAGGGCAATGCAAAATTCGCTTGCATTTGCATTTTCAGGGATGGTTTTTTCGACCTGTTGCAGCATGATGCTGGTTTGTTCTTTCACAATTTTGATCATGTTCCACGTTTGATCGGTTACATAAATTTGTTGTGAAAGGTTGTAATTGAATTCATCTTGAATGAGTTTCAATGCAAGCAATTTGAATTCTCTTGCGGAGATGCCGTTGCTCCCTAAATTTTGAATGAGGGATGGAATGCTTGTGCGCTCTAACAACAATGAAAGCCTTTCGTAGGCCTGAAGCTTTAATTTGCTCAATGTTTGGTTGTTCTCTTTGTTGGCTTCAATTTGAATCATTTTTAACAAAGTGTTGGTATGGCTGTTGAACAGTGATTTTGCAAAAAACATCACACAAAACACGATGGCCAAAATAAAGCCAATTGCAGAATATAAATCAGGGTTATTTATCATAAAGTTTTCGACAAAGATAAGGTGTTTGTTCGACAAGTTCATGAAACAAGAAGTGAGTTTATCAAAGAAATTCGCTATTTTTGTATTATGGAAAATGCGATTGTTGAACCTACTGTATCTATAGAAAAACCACCCATTGGTTTCACATCTTCTGCTTTAGAAGAACTTCATCGCTTGCAAGACAACCTCGAACTAAAAGATGACGCAGTGTTGCGCATTGGTGTGAAAGGTGGCGGCTGCTCTGGAATGAGTTATCTGTTGGCTTTCGATAAAAAAGAAGAAGGCGACAATCTTTACGATTTAGAAGGAATTCCTGTGGTGATGAACAAAGCACACGTGATGTACGTCATTGGCATGGAAATCGATTGGGAAAATGGACTTGCAAACAGAGGTTTTTCGTTCAACAACCCGAATGCAGGTTCAACTTGCGGTTGTGGGCAGTCGTTTTCTGCTTAATATTCAGTCATTTATCCCCCAAAATAAGAACCCTTGTCTTCATTATTTGTAGAAAATTTACGTCAGGGTTTCAACTCTCTTAAGTCGCACAAAGTTCGTGCGGTCATCACTGCATCCATCATTGCCATTGGTATCACCGCGTTGGTGGGCATTCTCACTTCCATTGATGCCATGAACAATGCCATTTCTAAAACAATGAGCAAAATGGGGTCGCAGAGCTTTAATATTAGCAACAGAAACTCCGTAGAGCGTTTTGGCGTGGCCGACGATTTTAAACCCATTACCTACGAACAGGCACATCGCTTTGAAGCCTTTTATAACAATAAACTGCCCGTTTCATTGTCGCTCAATGCATCTTTTAATTCTAAAATCAAGTTTCAAAATCAGGAAACCAATCCCAATATCAAAATCCTTGGCGTAGAAGAAGACTATCTAAAAACGGCCAATTATGAAATTGCGGCGGGTCGGAATTTTACGCCGAACGACATCCGCATGAACTTGCCGTTGGCGGTGGTGGGTTACGATATTGTGAAGGATTTGTTTTTAGAGTCTGATTTGGAGGGACGCAGCATCGGAAGAACCATTAGCATTGATGGAAAACCATTTAAAGTAGTTGGAGAATTAAAGAAAAAGGGCTCGAGTATGGGCATGTCGGGGGGAGATAGACTGGTGTTTATTCCCATTCACAACGCCCGTCAATCGTTTGCTTCTGTTTACGACAATTGCAACATTTCGGTATTGGTAGATAAGGTTGGAGATTTGGAACTCGAAATGAACGAGGCGTACACCATGATGCGCAGAATTCGCAGGTTACGTCCTTCCGACAACGATGATTTTGTGATGTCGAAAAGTGATGCGTTGGCAAAAGACGCTCAGAAAAACATGGCGATGGTGAGTGGTGTGGGCACGCTTATAGGCATCATTACATTGTTGGGTGCAGCGGTGAGTTTAATGAACATTATGTTGGTATCGGTGACGGAGCGCACGCGTGAAATTGGATTGAGAAAAGCGTTGGGAGCCACGAGTAAAAACATACGCGATCAATTTTTGGTAGAGGCCATTGTCATTTGTCAGCTCGGTGGCATTGGGGGCATCATTTTGGGCTTATTATTGGGCAATTTGGTTGCATTTGGATTGGGGAGTGGTTTTATAGCGCCGTGGAACTGGATCATCATGGCCTTTGTGGTATGCATCTTGGTTGGATTGGTGGCGGGGATGTATCCGGCTCGCAAGGCATCGAAGTTAGACCCAATTGAGGCGTTGAGGCACGATTAGATTGGCTTATAGGGTTATTGGCTTATAAGTTTATTGGCTTATTGACGTTGTATTTATCTACCTTAATTTTTTAATCGATGAAATCACTGAAAGATTGTTGAGTGTTGGGGTGAGCGGTATTGCCAATATTGGTAATGTTTTTGGTGTTTTTTAAATCTTGTTTATTTTAGGGTTATTCAAAAAAAACTATGTTATTTGTTTCTGTTAAAGTTCGAATTGTATTGGATTGTTTCATCTATCTCGTTAAATTTAAATTTCTTTGTGAATAGAATGAAATCATTTGAATTTATGGTATAACTAAATGATGAATGCGTATATAAATTTATATATTCAATGTTAAATTTACCATGCTATTGATAGCGCTATAGTATCAATGGTCAATCCATTTTTTCCTAAAGAAAATCATTTTGAATTACAAACCTAAACCT
>CAIRMY010000162.1 GCA_903879775.1 uncultured Bacteroidota bacterium | reverse complement strand
CTTTTTTCTCATCACGCGACAATTGGTCATTTTTAGCAACCATTTTATAACGTAACAATCCACTTTTTACAACATTCGCTAATGAACCTTTTTGAACATCACAAGAACTAATTGCAGCATCAATGTCGCCTTTGCTCATAGTTGCTTGCATGCTTCTAACGAATTGCTCAGCATTCCCTTTACCGCTTGCAGCAGACAAAGTAATGAAACGCTCAATACTCACTAAAATTACAATGATGTTTACAGCAATCAAAATTGGCACAATGAATCCACCCTTGTGAATGATACCCAATAAATTCTTTGGATGTCCTTTTTCAACGATTTCTTCTGGCTTCAACCCTGCACCTTCAAAGTTTGCCGGATCTCCCATGATGAATGTGTAAATTAATACTCCTGTTAGTAATGCAACCAAAATAGCTGCCCCAGCGAAATAAGCTTTTAATACGCTGTTTCCTGAATTGTTTGTGTTATTGCTCATAAATAAATGTTTCTAAATGTTTCAAATGTTCTTAAAAAATATTGCAATTATACGCCCGATTGCCTGCAATTGCAAGTTGATTGAATAATTCAATTTAATATATTATAAAACTATTATCTCAGCACTTTATTGTTAATATTCGAGCTTATTTCATGTGAACGCCTGTCATTCCTGCACTTTATTTTCTCATTCATTTACATTTCTCGCTAACTGCAGCTCTAAAACAATTCACTATCAAATACTTATAACAAAAAAAAATGACGCCAACCACAGCGTCATTTTTATGTCATGCATTGCCTATGATCAATAAGCAATTCATTTCATGTTGAATAAATTTAACAATTAATTAACATTGGTGCTTGCACCTACTGTTGACTTCTTCTTTGACTTTGGCAATTTTACTTCGTTTGCTTTTTCTATAAGTTTCAATCTTACTTCTCTTTCTGCCGATGCCAACCGAATGATTTTAGTCATTGGGATCACCGATTTTAACTTGTCGCTACAATTTTTAAATAAATCAACTTCATTTTGCTGCAAAATCAAAGCATCATTAAAATATTCTGATGCCTCAACTTCGCTTAAAGTTTCTATTGGCTTTTTCTTCCATTTGTTTCTGAATATCTTTTTTGATTTTGTTAAATCTGATATGTATGCATCATAAATTGGGAAAAATTGATTTGCCTCAGCTTCGGTTAATTTTAATTTTTTCTTAAATAAATTCACCCTATATGATACAACTTCACTCACTTTTTTTACAGAACTTGAATCAGATGTTTGGGCATAAATCTTGCTACTGAACACAAGTGCTATCATTAAAATGATGCTTTTAATTTTAGTTTTCATTTTTTTTTTCGAATCGTTTAATTTTAAAGTCTCAAATTAAAAAATTGGCTCTTCAAAAAATCCATCTTCTAAGTCCAAAGTGGTCAATCCCAATTTCTCCAGTTCAACTGCACTCACTTTTGAACGTTCCGATAAATTAGAAAATATAAATGTATTTTCAGCTTGTTCAGAAGAATTGGCCTCTTCTATAATTGATGATGCAATGTAATCTGAGGGACTTAAATTCAATTCAACTGAAGGAGTTTCCTTTGATATTGGTGCAACAACCTGAACAGTCGGCGCTATTGTTCTATCAATAAATTCATCAATTGCAATTGGCTTTTGAATGCTGTTCCAAATAAACCATGCCGATGCAATGGCCATCAAGGATGCTAAAATTCCAAAAACACTAGACCAAGGTATTAAATCAAACATTGAAGGCTTAAATGGAACAGTTTCAGCTTCAATATTTGAATTTGATGATGCATAAACCTTCTCTATTTTTGAAACAACCGGCTTTGTTTGCATTTCATGAATCACCATGTCGGTTTCAGGGAGTTCATTTGACATTGATTCATGGAGTAGATCCAAATCGGCATCAGAAAATTCTAGTTCAATTTCACCAGCAAAACCTTTTTCCTCAACAATATTAGATTCTAATTCTGAACCCATTTTATTGTCAAGAATTTGATGCGTTAATTGCTCATGTAATGAATCTAATTCTGCATCGCTAAATGTCATTTCAGTGACCACATTCCGATCATCATATTCGAGATTATCGTTCAGTGTAAACTCATTATTTATTTCCTGAGTGACAATCGAGTCGTAAACCTCTTCTAAAGATTCAATAGATGAAATTTCTTGAGTCATTGTTTCGGAGACTACATCAACCACTTCAATTTTCGAATCATTGAACGCAATGTTTGAATGGTTTTCAGCATCATCTTTCACATCTGATACAAAAGAAAATGCAAATGATGGAACAAATTCATCTTCATCTTCTGAAATATTAACGCCATTATCAAATGAAGTCAATTCCTTATTTGCTTCATCTAAAATCGCAGATTCGCGATTTAAATTTTCAAATCCAGAAGATAATTCATTGCTGATTTCCGTTGAAATTATTTCAATAGGAGTACTATCTATAATTACCGATGAACTTTCAAGTGATTGATTATTTTCAACAATAACTTCTGCGGAAAATTCTTCAACGATATTTTCAGATGAACCAATTTCATTCTTAACTTCATCTAAAATTGGCGATTGATTTTCTTGCAGATCTTTCACTTCAAAAAAATCATCTCCATTAGACGATGAAGGCATATGAGTTATATTTTCATATACAATTGGCGATTCATCTTCTACAATTTGAGCTGATTCATGGAAAATTTGTTGATCTAAATCAAATGCCAAGTCTCCATTAATGGTAATTTCCGACATCTCTTGTCCATTCGAATCTAAAACCAACCCTTCCAACTCATCATCGGCATTAAATTCATGCCAATATGGTGTTGCATTGGGTTTTAAATGAATAGGTTCAATGTGAATTTCACCGATATCGGTAATTGTATTGGTATGATTTGAAGGAGTTTCATCTGTATTTGAAGAAAGATTCACTTCCATAACGGCAGAAATTTCATTCCCCGAATTGTTGTTTTCTTTTTCAATTTTTTCAGCGGTCAAAGGATAACCAAATTCAACCGTCAATTGCACAGGCGCTTGTCGTTGTTTTTTTGCAAACTCAATTTTGGGTTCAACGTTTTCATGGAGCTTTATCGCTTCAATGCCAATTCGTTGTTGAATTCTACCAGACAAATCGTTGAAATAACTATTTCCAGGATTGAAGGGATGTCCAAATTTATTTTGTTCAAAGTTCATTTTTCGTCCCTCCTTAATTTAAAACGTTTAAATAAATTTCAAGCTTTTTAATCGCATGCTGATAAGTTGTTTTCAGAGCAGATTCACTCGTTTGAGTTAAGTCTGAGATTTCATCATATGACAATTGATCAAAATATTTCAAATTAAAAACTAGCTTCTGCTTGTACGTTAGGTAACACATTGCTTTTTGAATTTTGATAGCATCCGAATTAGAGTTCAAAGTTTCTTTTTCATCCAGAAATTCTGCAAATTCTGGCTGGGATTCATCGAAATCAATGTGAGGATATTGTTTTTTCAAAAAAGTAATGGTTTCATTTGAAGCCATTCTATAAATGGTGGTATTTAGGTTGGTTGTTCTAAATTCTGAGATATTGTCCCAGAACTTCACAAAAACAGAGCAAGAAATTTCATCTGCAGCTCTGTGAGACAATACCATCGAGCGAACGTGGTTGTATACTTTATCTTGGAAACGTCTTAATAAATCCCTGAAGGCATGTTCAACATGCTCAGGTTTTGAAAAATATGTTGCCAGTTGAGAGTCGTCTAATCGCGGAAAGTTGATCGTTACTTCCGCTTTTTGCATCTTCTCGTCCTTTAATTTTAACTCAGAAGCGTTCATATATTTTGTGGTTGGTACTGCGAAGATGAATTTGTTTGGTTAAATTATTGTTATGAAGCGCCTCGAAGTTGACGACATTCGGATGTGGATAGTTGAAAAAGTGTATATTTTAATATACTTTCATTTTTGGGCACAAGAACAAATTTGTCACAATTGACTACTAATCAGCATTTTGATCATTGATTTACTTATTGATTTATAGACTTATGGGCTTATTGGAATACCTAAACCTTCATAAACCTTCCTTCTAATTGTTTAGCGTTTAGCGTTTAACGTTTAGTGTTTAGTGGCGAATCAACTTTTATGCGTTTAAACGATTATTACGTTGATATGTTTTCATAAACCCTTATAAACCTTTGTAAACCTTCAAAAACCCTTTGCTAATGTGTATGAAAATCCCGATATTTGCAGAGAAAATAAAAGATTATTAAAATATTCTTAACGAAAGGTTTGAGAATGTCAAAAAAATCGTTATTTTTGCAACCCAATTTTGGACAAAATAAGTCATGAACTCGATTGTAAATAGCATCTCGCAAGAATTTTTAAGAAAAGACCTTCCTGATTTCAAGGCGGGCGATCGTATTACCGTACACTATAAAATTAAAGAAGGTAACAAAGAGCGTATTCAGCAGTATCAAGGTGATGTAATCCAACGTCGCAACTCTGGAATTGATGAGTCGTTCACCGTTCGTAAAATCTCTAATGGTGTTG
>CAIRMY010000161.1 GCA_903879775.1 uncultured Bacteroidota bacterium | reverse complement strand
CATACTGGCATTATATCCATCGCTCATATTACAAAATTCGTGTTCAAAATTAAGCAATATGTTCAATAAATGATACGTTAACTGCCATTATAAAAAGAAAGTTAAATGAATATATTTGCATCACAAGATTGTTCAATGAAAATAAAGTTATTCTTATTGCTGATTTTGATGTCATTCGAATCTTTTGGAAAAACAATTCCGAAAAAAGATACGATCACAGTATATGAAGTATATGAATATATAAAATGTTCAGGAATACTACATCCTGAAATTGTATTGAGACAAGCTATATGGGAAACTGGATGGTTCAAATCAAGGCATGCTTTAGAGAAAAATAATTTATTTGGATTTAGGTATTCAAAAAAATATATGTCGTTTGAAAATTGGCAATCTTGTGTGAATTACTATAAAAGTTGGCAAGAAAGGAAATACACAAACAAGGATGAAGATTATTACAAATTCTTGATACGCATTAAATATGCAACTTCAACAAAATATATACGTTGCTTGAAGAGCTTAAGGCTAGAAATTCCGCAAATTGAATGCAATGAAAAATAAGCGCTCTGAGCCATTGGTGATTTTGCTTGTTTCCACTTTCATAATTTCAACATTAACATTTATTCCATTTAAAATATGGAATTATGAACTTCCAGATTATTTGTCTGATTTAAAATCGAAATCAACAAAATCAATCGAACATCCAGAGCAGAAGAAATACACTGGTAAGAAAGACAGTTCATTTGCAGAGCCTTCCAAGATGCTTGCAGATACAACCATCAATAGCTTTGGTGATCTAACAAAATTCTTTGAAGCCTTATATGCCTTGCAAGAAAAGCCTCAGGCTGTGCACATTGCTTACTTTGGCGATTCGATGATTGAAGGTGATCTGATCACGATGGATATGCGATCTATGCTTCAAAAGAAATTTGGTGGAAAGGGAGTTGGGTACATGCCAATTACATCAGCAACAGCAGGTTTTAGATCAACAATCAGGCATCAGTTTAACGAATTGTGGACCACATTCAATTACAATGAGAAGCCTTCAAAAGACAAACAATTGTGTTGGAGTGGATATTGCTTCCAAGGCAATCCAGGAGCTAAAGCAAATTTCAAAAAAGCTAAGGGCTATCCAGCATTCAACAGCGTAAAAGCCTATTGTAAAAGCAATAACAACGGTCGGATTAGAGTTCAAGCCGGAGACAAATCAATATTTATTGATATCCCCATGGCTGATTCAATTCAAACCATTGAAATAAAAGACAGTTTAGATTTTGATCAATTAGAAATTGAAGTCACCGAAGGAAATCCTGAATTCTATGGATTAAATTTTGAAAATGGCACAGGTGTTTATTTAGATAATTATTCCTTTAGAGGGAATTCAGGTATTCCATTGTCGTCTGTTAAAGATGAAATGTATTCATTTGCATCAAACAATCTGAATTGCAAACTTGTCATTTTGCATTATGGTCTGAATGTAGTAGGTCATGACTCAAAGGATTATTCATGGTATTTAACCCCATTTCGAAAAACGATTCGCAAGATTAAATCAGCATTTCCGAACGCTACTATAGTGCTTGCTAGTGTAGGCGATAAGGCTTACAAATTCGGAAAGCAATACCATACCGAACCTGATATTCCTTTGTTTGTTGGTATGCAAATTAAATTGGCTAGAGAAGAAAACATTGTATTTTGGAATATGTATAAAGCGATGGGCGGATATGATAGTATGAAACGTTGGGTTGAGGAGAGTCCGAAAAGAGCGTCGAAAGACTATACTCATTTGAATCATCAAGGAGCAAAAGAAGTAGCAACATTGTTCTACAATTGGCTGATGGAAGAATACAATAACTTTCTAATAAACAAATTAGATAACATCGTGAAGATTGACGCTGTAAGCAATAAAAAAGATATGCCATGAAAATTTTCCTTGCAATAATATTGCTTTCAGTGGGCCATTTGCGCGCTCAAAACGACAGTTTGCCGTTCATTAAT
>CAIRMY010000160.1 GCA_903879775.1 uncultured Bacteroidota bacterium | reverse complement strand
ATAGAATGAGATCAATTTGATCAAAATGTAGAGACTGGAAAAAAACTTGGATGTTCACAATAAATTAATATTCAAATTTATATTCAAACATTTGATTGTTGGCATGACGTTAAATCTTTGGGGATAAGTATTCGAAATGTCAGTTTTGTGGCATTTCACACAAATTCTCTGTAAAAACCCAAATATAGAATTAAATTGTACGTTTTATAATCAAACACATGAGGAAATTCATATTTGCATTCGCATTTTCAGTAGGGACATTGTCTGCTCAATCAAAAATAGATTCAACAAAAGAGAACCGTATTTTACCCATAATACCTTCAATAACTAAGGAACCTAAAAATGAAATTGCGATTGCGAATTTTTTTCCAATGATTTTTCAGCAAACATGGGGCGGAAATATAGGTGCCATTTACAAACGGTATCTAACACCTAGTTTAGCACTTCGTTTTCATATAAATGGAAGCGTAAATACAACCTATAAAACAGCTTATGATAACAATGCGTTGGCTACAAAAATTGGTGATGAGTATAACAATTTGGTTCTTGGAAATATGAATTACAATGTTGGAGTTGGTGTACAAAAAGTATTTTTTACTGAAAACAGATTCAATATTTATCAGATTTTGGATTTGTTTAAAGGAGGCTATTCTTATAATCAAATAACTGTAAATTCTCTTGCTGAGGTGAATGGTCCAAATGGTAGAACAATTGTTCAGTTTTATCGTTATGAAACAGGACAATCAAACGTTTCATACAGTTTAAATTACGGAATAGGGTTGAATTATAACTTTACCAAGTATTTAAGGGCTCAAGTTGAAACAAATATTCAAGGATCGTACAATACAATTACGGTATTAAATCAGCGTAAAACCATTGATTTAAATATTGGTGATAATGCTTATTTTGTTTCTAAATTGGAGGAACAGAAAACGCCCGATTTTACGACAGCGAACCTTAATTTAACACCAACAACCACGTTGTACTTTTCTTACACCTTTTAACATTTGATGTCAACAGATTCAAGGAAACCAATTACATTTAATTGAAATTGAAAGCTTAAATAGATATAAAATTTAGACTTGATTATTTCAAATAATCGAATCTTTCAATAATCACTTCAAATGGTTTACCATCGCTTGGAGCTCTGCCGTTTAAGAGCCATAGGTTAATTCTAGCATTGGTGGTTGAACCTGGTTCAGGAATGATAATTGGCAACGATGATTTACCACCTTCAGTTTTTACTCTTGGTTGATTTGATTTGCTAAAGTTCCAGCTTGCAATTTTTTCAACCCCAGGATAAACCCTACCTGAGTAACTGTTCCACTCAATGTTATCGGCACGCCAGTCGAAAGCATGTGTGCTTGGGTATTTCAGTTTGCTTGCAGTCATCTGTGGTTTGTTCGATCTTTCTGCAAATGGTATAGCATTATCGAAAATAACAGGTTGAACACTTGTAGTGAGCACAAGTGAATCGTTCGCTTTAAACCACTTTGCAAATTCAATGTCAACTTCGCTATTCCCCTGAGAATAAAATGTATTATTATCCCAAGTAAATAAACCCAAGACTATGTTTTCGTTGATTTTGGATACATCTGATCCAATTGTGAAGATATATGTTCCATAACCAGTATTTTCTGTACAAATAACCTCACTTGATTGCCATTTGCCATTTTTATTGGTGATTTTCATGTGCAGATAACCATTGTCGTCTACCCAAACATTTGAATCCGATCCATCGAAAATATTCGGACCCGGACCAACTGGGGTTGTACTTGATTTTATTTTCCAACCGAATCCAGAAAATATGAAATCACCTGAATCTTTGATGATTCGTTTTGTGTTTTGACTGTTCGGATCTGATTGTTCACAACCGAAAATAAAAGAAACAAGAATGATGGCTAAGATTGATTTTCGAAACATGGTTTATTTAGAATTTGAATTTGGTAATTGAATGAGTTTAATATGATCTATGATAAGTTCACCATCGGCTTCAAATTGAATGATGAATTGTTTAATGTTTGATGGATCTGTTTCTGTTTTGTCAAATGGGAAATCAGATAGGGGGATTCTAACAAAATTCCATTCGTTTTTTAGAATGTTTTTGTTAGATAATTGATTTTTGGTGAATCCTTTAAATGCTTGTGATCCCGAATAGTCCTCAAGCGCAAATGCAAGTGGAAGATTGGTAAGATCGGTGTTCGGTGATTTGAATTTGATTTCAATGGCACAATCATTTGTCACCAAACTCATGTCTTTTGGTTTCCAATTGTCCCAACCAAATCCCATTCCAAGCCATTTACAACCGCCTGTAATTTTATCCCACTTTGTCAAAATAGATTTGTCAGAAGGTAAATCATTTTGAAGCATTTTCATTTGAATGCATTGCATTTCTGGGGAAACCCATATTTGTTTATCTAGGGTATTTTCAAAAATTGACAAAGCATAGAAACCATGAATGTTTTCATTGTCTTTTTCCTCTTGAATGTCGTAAAGTTTTGATTCCTTAAACTTAACTGCTTTTTGTTTCAACGTAATTGTATCCAATCGGATATAGGATGAATCATTCTGTGCATACATGTCATTGCATGTAAACATGATGAACCCTAAAGTTAGGATTTTAAACGTTTGAAATAATGATTTCAGTTTGAACATGAAACTTACAATTCAAGTGGTGATTTCTCTGTAAACATGATGCAATCAACTTTTGTTGATGCCAACCCATTTGCAGGGTTCGCAAGGTGAAGCATTGAAATGGTGTTGATTTTATTCGAATTGTGCTTACTATTTCCGTTGTTGGTTGCAGGAACACCATTGACCAAATGTTGTAGCGAAGTATATTTAAAACTCACCAGTTTCCAACCCGCCCAATCAACAATGATTTCTTTGTCGTATTGATCATCACTTGATTGATCAAAAGCACCGTTTCCATTGTCGTCTTCTTTAAATTGAAACAAGACTCTAGAAGTATTTACATTATTTCCAGCACCATAGATCAAGCAATTGAAGTATAAATCGTCGCTCACTGAGGTTAAATTATAATTCGTAGAAGCGCTGTAAGCTGTACCTGGGAAATTCACAAGACCAATCAACCAATCCCAATTGACAATTCCAGACATATTCATATAATTATTCCCTTCAACAGAAAATTTGTCAGATTTTATTTTGAAATCCATACTTGCACCAGATTGAATAAAGCTGGTCCATTTTGAATTCATACCCATTTCGAAATTGGCAACAACAAAACCTGTAGGTTTTCTCACGCCGGTAACACCAATGTTAAGATTAAATGTATCTAAAACGCCTGTAATTTTCAAAGTTGCCAAACATCCCTCAGCTTTAAAGGTAGGGAAAAGGGTAGTGGTGCCATTCCAAACGGTTGATGGTACACTCAAATTACGCGATTTACCAGAAAGGATTTTGGAAGCACCGCTGGTTTTTCCGCGAATGATAATTTCCCATTCACAAATTTTAGTAAATTCGGCTGTGAAATTTACCGTTTCGTTTTTTGAAAAATCAACGAGGTTTTTATCTGCGGTAAATGGTTTCAAAAATCCAAATGTTCCATTTAAATCTTGAAGGTTAGGTCCCTCAAAATCCATATTTTCCCTTTTGCAAGAAAATACGATCAACGCTATTGAGAAAATTGTAAAAAGCTTTTTCATATTAGAATAATAAATTATAAATGATAGAAATTTGATTCATTTTGTAATTGTCGTATGTGAAATTATCGTTCACATATTCGAATTGTTGATATAACAATCCCAAATAAGTTTTGTTCGAGAAATTATATTTTAACCCAGCTGCAAGTATTGTTTGTGTTTCTTTTGATGAATAATTTTGGAAATCAGTGACTTGCGAGTAGTTGTTTCTGAGGGATATTTGATCATTTCCGTCTCCTTTTAACATGGTGTAACCCAACATAAAGTCGAAATTTGTTGCAACTTCCCATTCTAATCCTGTTGCCAATTGAATTGAATTTAAATTGACCTTCTCAAAATCTATATCGCTGATTCTATCTGTTTGTTGGTAAACCAATGAAGTTGAAAGTTTCAATTTGCGTTCAAGTTTTATGAATTTATTGACGTCAACACCCAATTGCACTTGGCTCATGGTATATTTTTTCAAAGCTTTAGTGCCTTGACCTCTAATTTCAGACAACATATAATGTGCCCAATTGATATTGATGCTTTTTGCAACGTTTTTCCAATTTAAATTGCTGTAAAATCCATTTCTATTGAAAGTGGCCAATCCGTATGGTAAAACATTGTTTATCAAAGGATGGTAAGCCATGATTTTTGTATTGATCGATGTTCTGTAAATTTTATCGTCTGAAAAAATGTCTGTAAGATGGATCGGTCTGTCAACTTGGTTGTTTTTATAAAGTCCAAACTGAGTCAAAGCTGATTGATAATCTACACGTTTAGATTGTGCACCTGGACTTCTAAAGTCAGGTCCAACATTTAAATAAGCCACTGTAACCGAGAAATTAGACTTTGGTAAGTCAAAGGATAAAGATGGATTCAAGAAGTAGTCATTCAAATCTGGAGACAAAGTATCACGGGTTAAATAGGTGTGAGATGTACCCGTTTCAAGTTTAAGTGTTAAATCTAAGTTTTTCCAGCTATGAGCGTGTCTAAATCCTACAGTTTGCACCACATTTCTGAATGAATTGGAATCTAAACTTGTTCCTGTAACATCAAAAACACTGCTTAAATTATATTGTGCACTTAAATTCTTGTTTGCAATGAGATCGATTGTTCCACCGCCAAAAAGTCTCTCAGGAACATCCCCAAAATTTGTCATATTCAATCTGGTTAAATATCCATTAAAATTAACTTCTTCTATGTGTTTTGCAAAATTCAAACCGAAATCAATTGACATACCTTGTTGACGCCAAGTGTTTGATTTGTAAAAGCTTTCGTAGTTTACAATTTCCTGTTGGATATGATTGATTGGATTTTGAAGAACTGAATTATCTTCATTGTGGTTATAAAAGGTAAAAGGAGTTTGCTTCAAATTGATATCCCCAAGTTGGTATCTCACAGCATCGGCTAGAATTCCTTTCAGCCACATTTGGCGCACATCGAAAGTGACACCACCGCCATAAAATCCTCCATACTGATTCTTAATCCTGATCATCCCTAAAATTTCAGTGTTTTTATTCGGCATGATGTTAAATCCTAAATCAATTAAAGAATATCCTCCGGCTTTTGCTTTCGCTGTTTTATTGTCGGCAACAGAATCAAATACTTGAATGTCTTGATTTTGTATGATGCTTCTAGCCCCGCCAATGATTTTAATCTTTGGGGAAATTTGCCCAGATAAACTGTTCGCAAATATGATTAAAGCTGTAAATGTTAATCTCAATTTCATCATAATTAGAAGAAAATTTTAATTTCTATGGTGCTTTCCCATCCAGAATAATGATCCAATGGAAAACTTGTATCTGTGTAATTCATCCAACGTTGTCTTAAATATAAACCTGCGCCTTTGCTCATTTCAATGTCTAACCCTGTTGCAAATCCCCAACCTTCTTGATTTTTCGGACGACTCGTTACAGGATTTACGATTGTTGAATAGTTGGCAATAATGCGTTCCCAACCAATATAATTTGTCCAAACCAACTTGTTCGTTAATTTATAATACGCTTCTAATTGGTGGTAATATGTACGTAAATATGCTTTTTCAGTAAAAACTGTCATTGCTGAAAATTCATTTTGAACAGAACTGTAACTTCCTAAATAGTTTACAAATAAATCTTTACGCATGATTTTTGTTTTGTATTTGGCATTCACCTCTAAGTTGTTGAAATACTTTTTGTATAAAGGAACATTTTTAGAATTGACATCTGTTAGGTTTAAGCTTTCAAAAACACTTCTATAGACTTTACTGATGTTGCCATATGGACCCACATTCGAAGGGAATCCCCAGCGCCAGAATCTAGATAATGCCAATGAATTTATTGGATGTCCGTATGTAATTACGGAAGAGATATTCTCAATTTCTTGTGCATTTGAATACCCTATATTGAATTTAAATTGACCAACTGAAAATTCTGAATTCAATTCAAATCCTTTTCTGTTGTTCGTGAGTTGTCCTACCGGAGTCATTGCACTCGCAAATGGTGCAAGCACAAGTTGATCATTCGATTGACTATTTGCAACATTTCCTTCGCGAATTGATGAATTCCAAAACACAGAACTATTGTTAATGGCTTTTGGACTAATTTGAAAGAAGTGAAATTGCAATGGAACAAAGGTGTATTTCTCTGGAGTGTTGATTTTTACAGAAATTGCTTCGCCGAAGCCACGTTGAAGGGTAGGACTAAAGTATCGGCCCATTCCAACTTCTCCAGAAATTTTAATTTCTGAAATGGTGTGTTCAAACGATAGGGTGTGCATGTTAAATCCAATTCCATGACTCAATAAACTATCTGAATACGTTTGATTGTTGAAGGTATTGATACTTACATAACCGTTTTGGTATGCTTTTTTGATTTTTCCACCATATGATTGATTTGGAAGCGGCGCCATCCCCCCATTTAACTGGGTTTTACCAAACATGATAACACCTGAAAATCCATGAGGTAAATCATTTCCCTCCAAAATAATGCCTTGAAATGCTTGACGACCCCATCTCAAATCTTGATTTAAAGCTCCTTGAGTGTAAAATGATTGATATCTGTCTTCAATGTGTTTGGTTTGTGGATCCCAAGGATTTCTTTCAAATAAACTGTAACGATTGTAGCCTTGGTTTGTGTGAAAAGTAAACGGTGTGAGTGCATACCAATTGATACCGCCGCATTGCACATCGAAACTTCCAAAACTTGTGGAGTGAGAACCATAAAGGCTCACGCCTAAGTTTAGACCTTTCACATTCTCGGGCATTCCAGATCCCATCATTGGTGTCCACAAGAAAAAGTCTGTTGAGAATCGTGTGTTTGGATTTACGTTACCGGCTAAATTCAATGAAAGTTGCGGAATTTGTCCATCATCACCAACAAAAATATTCAAGGGTAATTGTTTGTTCAAATCTTGTTGAAGGATATATGGATCATCCATTTTTCTCACATTTGTGATAAAACGATAATATCCAGAAATGGTAAATGATTCGAGTTTTTTTGGTGGTTGCTTCGGAAAAATACCTGTTACATTCACACGAGATTTCCATTGTGTAGGGTAAGTGGTGTCAAAACTGTTTTCGCCAATTTGTGCGAAAATGCTTTGAATGAAAATGTTCGTGATTAAAACTATGAGTGGTTTCTTCATGGTTTAATTGTTAAAGGACTCCATTTCCCATTTTTTCACCCAAATTTTATTGCCATTGCCGCGTTCAGTATTTTGAATGACGGTGAATGGGAAATTTGCATAAGCAACTTTATCTAAATATTTGAATGTCACAAAAAGTCTGTAAGTACCTGGATCATTCGGAGCTTTAAAAGCAATTGATGAGTTAGATTTTTTTGAATATTTGAAATTGATTTCCTCAGCTTCATTTTCTTGATCTCCACCCGCTTTTTTGTCGCTACTTTCTTTCAAAATTTTCCATTCCAATTTTGTATCACTCATGTTGCAATCCTTGAGATCATAACATTTTAACTTACATAACAAGTTGGCAATGTTATTCTTAGAATTTGCAATGAGGGATAGGTTTAGATTTGGACTTTTAGAATTCATTAAAAATGAATCGATTGTAGGAGTTGGTTTATCTGGATTTTTATTTGTCCAAGCAATCGACAAGGCATCAATTGCTTCAGTGGGATTGCCTTCTTTTGTGAACAATCCATACCAAGTAAGTGTATATTCTTGTTTTTGTCCCCACAAGAAAACATACGACCCAATGCATCTATTTTTGTAAGCTTCAATGTATTTTTGGTACCTCTCTAAGTAGACATTTGCTTTTTCGGTACTCGTTTGTTCAATGGCAGCGCCCCAATTTGTGTTTGGTGACTCCCAGTGGCCGTTTGGACCCCATTCTGTGATCATAAAGGGACCTTTCCAACCAAATTTATAAATATTTTGAGGGACATTGGCGATGTCGCCATAAGTATTGACGCAATAAACATCGATGTCTGGACATTTACTCAAGATGTGAGCGACTTCCAACGAATCTAAACCAGCAGTTACGGTAGAAGTAGGGTGGTTGGGGTCAACTTCATGCGCATATTTTGCAATGGCTTGAATCGAATTCCAAACTTTAGGATTTGTGTAAAAAAGGTCGACCTCATTTCCAATGCCCCACATTAGAAGCGCTGGGTGGTTTTTGAATTGATCGATGGCTTTTTTGTAATAATTGATTTGATTTTGAACTTTGACTTCGTTGTTATAATCGAAACCGTGTCGTTCGTGTTGAATCCAAAATCCTAACATCACAGAAATGCCTTTTGAGTGAGCAAGATCCAAGATTTCTTGGGCGTTTTCAATTCCCCAGGTTCTGATTGAATTTCCACCGATATTGAGCAGAAGGTCTAAATGCGTATCGCCACCAGCTCCTTTAACGTAATAGGGTTTCCCATTTCTCAAGAATTGATATCCGTTCTCGGTTTTTTGAACTTCAACTTTTTGAGCTTGAGCCTTAACAAAAACGGAACTTGTAACTGAAACCAATACAAACAGGAACATCTTCATGTTTGAAGATGTTCCTGTTTGTTGATTCTTTTTACGAAATATAAAGGTCATATATTGTTTGCAATCTAATGGAAATGAAGTGAAATTTCAATTCATTAGAAAACAAATATATTGGCAATTATTGTAATATTTACAATAATTGTATTTTTAAAATGAATTCTTCAACAAAAATGATTGTTTTCAGAATTCAGGGCACTTATTTTTGTTGTAACTCAGTAGCTTTTTGTTGCGATTTGGACCGTATTTTTGATTGTTAAGGCCAATAGGGAGATTGTAGTTTAACGAAATGAAAGAATAGGTATCATTGCTATATGAGTTTGGTCCATCATAACCGTCTACAACGTCAGAGTTTAAATAATGAGCAACGGCTTCAAGTTCAAGAATACCTCTTCCTACATCTGCAATTTTTACACCAATTCCAACTGGGATGCTGATGCTGCTATTGAAAGGTATATTTTGATCTACGCCTTTTATTAGGGTTATAACATCGTACCCGGCATATCCAATTCCCAGTATTCCATAGATTTGATGATTTGAAACGAGTCCAAATTCAAGCATCATTGCCCCTTGAAATACATTGCCATTCATTTGAACTCCACGGTTATATATATCGGGATTTCCCGCGAATCTATCATTTCCAGAGATTCGAGCATACGCAATATTGGCCCTTATTTTAAAATTTGGGACGATGGTGTATTTCGACATGATTTGTGCCATTCCACGCATTGCGTTGAGATCTAAATCCCAAGTTTTATAAGCGCCATTGTTGAATGTCCCTCCAAGATCACCTTGAAAAATTGAGGCACCAATACCTGCGCCAATTTCAAATTTTTGTGCTTGAAGAGATTTTGGGAATGCAATTAAAATGATGATTGCAAAAACGAATTGTTTGATTTTGTTTAACATGATTTTTTCAATTAAGGTGAAACAAATTTTCAGAACGGAAGTGTTCTGATTTTAACTTTACAAAAGTTGGGCCAAATATTTTTCGAAGGAATTTTTCTTGGCGCATTATTTTGAAGTATTTGAACAATCAAATTTAATTCTTCTGAAAAAACTTCTTCTTTTCTTAATTTGTGTATTTATTGCAAAATTTCCATTTAGTAAATATATGAGGCTGTGCAATTTGGGTTTTAATTTCACTTTTTTAATTTGACTGAAACTTTATGAATCATTAGTTTGTTTGACTTTTATTGGTTAATTTTGATATGAAGTTAAACAATGGAAATTTCTGAACGTCAATTTACAGTAGAGGAACTTTCAATGTTTGAAAATGCCAAACAAAACAGCAAATTACTTGTTTTCGGTGCGAGCCTTTCGCCATTTTTCTTAGCCATTCTTTTGCAGCTATTTGTTTTAAAATATTCAAATATTTTGTTCATTGAATTTTCGAAAACTACGATTTTTAGTTTTGTAGCTTTTAATGCTTGGTGTTTTGGTTATTGGTATTATAAAAAGAAATTAAATCAAGTTCATGATTTCAAATTGGAAAATCAACATTTAAAGGTGTATGACTTTACGATAACCAAATGTTATTACAAGCCAGTTTTTCAGTCCTCTGATTTTAATTTTGTACTCAAAACGATCGACAATAATTTTGTTTTTTTAACAACAGATGCGATCGATTGTGAAACTTTAAAAAACCAATTTAAAGTCTCTGTATTTAATGGTACCATTGTGGAAATTATAAACTCTGAAGGAGTGGATATTCAAGATATCGAAGAATTGCCTTCAACTATTTTCCATAAAAATGATTCACAATTCGAGATTCTCGAACAATTTTCATTCGATAAAAACTGATTTAATCGAATTCTAGAGCAAATGCTATAGCTAGAGAAACGATATGGTCTTACATCAAATATCAATTTCTTTGCTTTTTAAGATTCTCTTTATGGATGAAATTTAATGATTTTTCAAAACAAATTGACCATGTTTGATATGCTTAACGTAATTAAACAATCTATGTATGCGCCTCATTTTTGAATGTTGTGCAAAGGCATGTTGAAGTGAAAATTGGGCAAAAAAAAAGCCTCATTGATGAGGCTTTTGAGTTGGTCGGGGAGACAGGATTCGAACCTGCGACCCCCTGGTCCCAAACCAGGTGCGCTACCGGCCTGCGCTACTCCCCGTACTAGTTGCCGACTTAACGGTGTGACCCCGACAGGATTCGAACCTGTGACCTACTGCTTAGAAGGCAGTTGCTCTATCCAGCTGAGCTACGAGGTCATCGTAAAACGGAATGCAAAGGTAGTATTTTTATTT
>CAIRMY010000159.1 GCA_903879775.1 uncultured Bacteroidota bacterium | reverse complement strand
TTTCAAAATTTCAAATTTTACAAACTCAATCTCCACTATCAAAAATCTTTTTATCCCAAATATATTATTTAAGCTATTTATCTGTCTCTAGTAAGAAAACAATTCCGGAAATTTCACAGTTTGCCAAACTCATATTTGAGAAATTAGAATTAAACAGCAATGAAAAAGGAATTATTCAGAAATTTATAAATGAAAAATTGCCCACTGAGTCCTCGATCGAAAATATTGGAAACAATCGAATAACCGTTGAAGCAATTAACAGTCAAAAACAATCAAATGAATTAGATTCTAAAAGCGCCATACCGATTGAAATCAATATTGATGATGTTCAACATTTCACCATGTCGAATCAAACAAAAGAATATTTGATTCAACACCTCTTAAAATATCCTAGTATTAGTGAAACAGAACTCATTGATCAAATTCAACTGCTACTCAACTATACATTAAAACCCGAACAAACTTCCTTTTTACTCAAGGTAATTTCTGTAGAAATATGGCAACAATTAAACAGGGTAATCAAAGAGAAATCCACACACAAACAAGAAAATCAATTTTTAAACAAAGTTGTTTCAAATTGGTTGAGATTTAAATTGTTGCACTTTACCATTAAATACGCATATTCAAATGTTGAACAATGGATTGTTGAATCAAAGCAGATATTACACACAGTAAATGTAAGCAAAATAGATGCCGTCCATTTTAACTGGCTATTGTTTGATGAAAAAATAAAATCAGAGATTTCAGAGATTGCAACCAACGCGTCACTATTCTATCAATTCACACCTGAAAATATTGAAAATATCATTCTTCAAAATAAGAATGCTTCAATTGAAAAAGGCAACCTGCAGCAGCCTTCTAAACAATTGAATCAAAATGAAAAAGCTCTAGAACGCGAGCTTCCCCAAAAAGATACTGAGGGATATCGAACAGATCCAATAAAAATGATTGAAATCGAAAATGAAGTATTCACAGAATTAATCCAATGGCAAGAAGAAATCAATTCCAGAATCAAGATCCCTCAGAAAAAAGCAATCGAAAATCAACAAAACAAAGATGAATATCATTTAGAATTACCAATTCAAAGTAGAGGTCCCAATATTATGGATTGGGAACAACTTAATACATCTGAAAATATCATTAACTCAATTATAACCATTCTGTTAAAAGAAGGAATTCAATTAAAAACCCAAGAAAAATACAACGAAGAATTTATTCGTATAAACCAATTTTTAAGCTCTAAAGCATTTTATAGAATCCTTGGAAATAGTTCTGTTCCATTGCAATTTATTGGATTGTTTTACGAGCAATTTTTTGGGTATTCTATGGGCTTAATTGATGAAGATTGGAAAGGATTTGTGCAACCGAAGAAATCGCAGTCATTGGTTGAAAAGCTAAGATTGATTCGTGAGGAGGAGAACATGTCTTCTAAGAATGATAGCTGGTTCGAAAAACTACTGAATTTTTCGGAATATGAGGAAGGTAAACCAATTCTCGGCGTCAATGATTTCAATTTAATTTTAAGAGAAATTCAAAATTTAATTCAACAAAAACTCTCTGCCACAAAATTCAATAAAGCCCACGAATCGCTCAAAGAAAATTGGATACAGCATTTGATTTTCTTTAAGATGCTTCAATTCAAATCGAATCCAGATTCAATTGGAAGTTTTTATGCTATTTTAGAAAGTGACCAAACTCAAATTGATAAATGGATTCATCAAATTTCTGATCATATTCTATTTGATATCCACGTAGAATACGATTTTTGGATAGCAAATTTATCTCGGTTCGGAAATTACTTTGAGGAATCCAATATCATTGCTTTATTCCAATTATCGGAGAGTTTAAAGCTGGTAAATTCGGAAATAAAACTCAGCATTGAAGATATTCT
>CAIRMY010000158.1 GCA_903879775.1 uncultured Bacteroidota bacterium | reverse complement strand
TATGGAATCATCAAATGCCCAATTCCAATTCATACTATCTTGACGAGGAAATTTATCGATGATTCTTCTAAACTTAGTTAAATCACCAAAACAAGCTTCTTTTACTGCATATTTCGGAGTTGGTTTTGGATGAACCCGAACCCATACAGCTTGCGTATCAATGCACATATTGAATGACTGAACTTCTAATATCATCTTAAATAAGCCAACTTTCGCATAGGTATGAAATGTATTTGGGAATGATGAATCGTAAGGTGAACCATCACCAAATTTCCAAATATAAAATTGCACAGCCTCAGGGGATGCTACACTCGAAGTATTTAAGGTATTTGTTACCTCACCAAAACAAGTAGTCGTTGTTGTAAATTGCGCATTAGGCTTTGCAAATAAATTCACAATTTTGGTTGCTGAATCACGGCAATTAGCATCAGATGTTACAATTAACTTAATCAAACGACCTCCGGGAGTTGCATATTTGTGATTGATGGTTTTATTTAAAAGTGGAGTGGTTTGGCCATTTGCTTTTGTTCCATCTCCTAAGTCCCATTTCCAACTCAATATTTTATCTGGAGCTGGATCAATGGTTCCATTTGTAATGGCAATAGACTTATTTAAATCCCAACATTGATCATTGGCATCAATAGAAACCATTGGTTTTGCATGCAAAATATAATCTACACTATCTTTTGCGGTACAGCCAAATTGGTTTGTTCTTGTAACATAAATTTTATAAGTACCAACCGGGAATTTATAATGAATTCGTGTTGAATCTCTGTAACCTAAATACGGTGCACTCCCCCCCCTGCTAAATACGGGAGTAAGTGGAGTTAATGTCCAAATTTTCTTTGCCATAACTTCGCCCGTGGGAGGAGTATATGTATCTGTGATTCGTGTGGTTTGACCCTGACAAACAACAAATACTGTTGAAGGCAACAAATCTGCACTTTGAGTAAAAATATTAGGTGTCAAAGGCACCCTAGGCATATTGCCTATAATGACATTACTATATGTTTTGTCGATATAAGTTGCATTTTCTGTTTGCAATGAAACGATAAAATTATAACTCGATGGTGCTGGAATAACCCGACTATAAACATGCCAAGTACTTGCACCATACTTCACTGGAGAGCCATCTCCAAAATCCCAAGTATATGTATTTATTAAACTTCCAATTGATTTTGAAATACTGTAAAAGAAAACGGTATCCCCTTCGCAGCCACCAACAACTTTATATCCTGCAAACGCATCACTACTTCCTAAGGTATTCAATCCTCCAAAATAAGCAGGCGAAGCCGAACCTATTTTATTCCCTAAAACATAAAACCCTGTTAAATTCGTAATGGAAGTTGATGTAATTGTACCTAAACGATTTACCGTTCCTCCAGAATTATTCAAAGTCCACGCAGCAGAACCATTGGATGTCAACAATTGTAAATTGGCAATGTCATATACATGATCATCATTTGTCACAGAATCATAACTGAATTTAACCACATAATTACTTGCAATACTGGTAGTTGCCGTGGTGGTTAAATAATAATGATGTACTTTAGAAATATTTCTTGTAGTTGTTGGCAATGCAACAGTAAACGACGGACCATTTGCAATCACTTTAGCAAAATAATACTCCAAAGATGATCCGCTTTTTGTAAATGATGTTGAAATAACCCGATAATCCGAACCCGATCCAACATGCCACGTCATTGGAGATATAGAAGTTGCACCTGTTGTGGAACCAATATGATAACCACCATCTACATAACTATTTTTATTGCCTCCAACCACTTTACAACCTGACATTAATTTCAAGTCCGCAGCTGCGCTACCTGTAATTTTAATCAATCCAGTAGATAAATCCAATGAGTCGCTAATGAATAACTCACCCGCCAAAGCTGTGGCCGACAAGGTGATATTTGCAGAAGCCGTTTTCATTCTGAGCGATTTGATGGTTACAGTTGCCCCATCAATATCAAAAGTTACACTTTTAGACGTTGTAACCGCCAAATTGTAAGTTCCTGATGCAATTACAATGACATCTCCTGCAGCAGCAGTATTCATTGCGTATTGGATGGTTAAAAAGGCAGATCCTGAAGATGCTCCTGTGTTTGCATCACTCCCAGAAGTACTCACATAATATGTAGCCCCAAACACGTTAAGGCTAACAACAAAAAAGACAAACGTCAAAAGCGAATGTCTTTTTTTTGCAATTTGAAATTTTATAGTTTCAATCATTTTTTCTTCTTAATTAATAGACGTTTTTATTCATTCAATCGTCAACTCACCATTAAAAGATGATGTTTGTGTGACAATTGTATTTAGAAAGGCAAATCGTCTGCCCCGCCATTGTCTGATGCAAATGGATCCTGTACATCGTCAGGTGAGCCAAATGGATCTTGAACTGGTGAAGAATTCCCTGTGCTACCTTGAGGCGCACCGGCACCTGGAGCTCCTGGTCTTTCTACTTTCCAAGCGCGCACATCGGTGTACCAACGACCTTGGTATTCGCGGCTTTCAATATCCACACCAATATTAATGAATTCTCCATCTTTAATATCGAACTGTGAAATTTTATTTCCCCATAAATTAAAACATACTTTTTTAGGGTAAGTACCTTGAATTTCAATTACATAGTCTTGCTTTTCCCATGGTCCATTCTTACCAGCACCTGTTTGCTTTGGTAAAATTTGTATCACTTTTCCAGAAATATCCATACAACAAAGATATAAAAAATGAGCCTAAATTAAAAATTTTTATTGAGCGCCACCTTGATTTTCACCATCCTTCAAATCATCATTTTTTAATTTACGCTCAACCGGCTTAATTTTCTCGCTTTCAATAGAGCCAAATGAATAATCAAAATTCACCCTGAAACCCCACATGTTCGTCCTTCGAACCTCGTTAAAAGTAAAATCTTTACCCTTGTTTTCAGTTTTATAATCTATTTGCCAAGCCAATGGATTATCGAATCCAAACCCAATTCCACCCTTGTCTTTGTTGAATCTTTTTTTAATCCCAATCATATGAAAAAACCAGTTTGCTGTATATCCCTGCAAAGAAAATGACGGCGCATTGAACCTTGAAAACAATTCAATCATCCAACTTTTTCCAAAATTCAAAGATCCCCTTATCCCTCCAGAATAAATGAAACCTTGAGACGATAATCCAGCAACAGATCCTGTATCAATGATACTTCTAATATTCACATAACCTAAACCACCATTGCCCGACAACATCCAATTCTTCCCTTTTAAATTGACATTTAAATCGAATCCACTGGTAATATTTTGTCCAATATTTCCATACGTGGTTTTGTAAACTTTATTCTCATCTACCACTCTATAAGTTTCAATCGCATCATTCAATCTTTTATGATAAAGATTCACTCCAAAGCCGCCAATAGAGGTATAATTACCAAAGGATAATTCGTAATTGGTACTAATTTCTGGCGCTAAATATGGATTGCCTGTGGTAATATTTAAAGGGTCACTAAAATTTGTATACGGATTTAGGAAAAACAAACTAGGTCTTTGAATTCTTTGGGTGAAATTAAATTTAACAAAACCAGCTTTACCCATTTTGCGCGACAAGTTGAAAAACGGAATGAAATTACTGTAAGGGTTTCCTGAAAAAGACGTATCAGATGGTTTTTTGATGTTCCCACCAAAACTTGTAAATTCCAATCTTGAGCCAATTTTTAAGCTGTAATTTTCATTGATCACATAATTAAACTGCAAATACCCTGCTCCTACATTTTGATAATAATTGAAAGTGTTGTTTCTGTTGTTTAATGTAAAATATTCCTGTGAAACATAATTCAAGGTGTCGAAATGGTAATCTGAAACAACAAAACGCATGATGCCTTTCAATCCTGTTTCTAAAGATAATTTCTTAGTGAGTGGCTCCGTTAAGTCTAATTGAGTTGAAATTTCCAAATTCTCTCCAACATTTAAACTTTTTTCAGTTCTATAAGCGTATAAATTTTGATTTTTTCGAATGCTTGTATAATCTGAATTATCAACATTTTTGGATACCTGAGCCGACCAACCAAATTCACGGTCTTTTTTGTCGAACTTTCTCCGATAATCGATATTAAAATCATACCCTAGAGTCGTTGAGAATCGATCTGCATTTTGGGCCCATAAAAATGACAATGTGCTATCCTTTTTGCCAATTTTAGTATCCCAATCTGTTAACGTGCTTCTCCAATTGGTATTTATAGAAGTTGATACACTCAATGCATTTTTTGGATTAAACACATGATCAACGCTGAACGTTAATTTGGGGCCACCGCCCCAATTGTTAAAATCTGAATTCTGAATCATTTGATTCCATATTCCGGCAGATAAATTTTCTCTATCTGCTACGCTCTCGCCCCAAGTGCGCCACATATGACCACCAAGCATGACCGTGTAATTTGTTTTCCCTCTTTGAAACGACAATGTGCCTCCAAGGTTCGCACTCCGCGTACCTAAACCCGCACGAATATTGCCAGTATTGCCTTTCAACTTTACATTTTTCATGACAATATTGATTACCCCGCCAGAGCCTTCTGCGTCATATTTTGCGGAAGGATTTGTCATCACTTCTATCTTTTCAATATCATCAGCTGATAAAGATTTCAAAGCATCTGCTAAATTTCCTGAGAGCAAACCACTTGGCCTACCGTTGATTAAAACCTTCACATTTCTATTCCCACGCATTGAAACATTTCCATCCATGTCTACTTCAACCATTGGCACTTTTGCCATCATATCGCTGGCCGACATACCCCTGCTGGTCACATCCATTGCCGCATTGTATACCAATTTATCACCTTGGTTTTCAATTACATTGCCTTGAACTTTTATTTCTACTGCTTCAACTTTTTCAGGAACACTATCTTTTGCTGTTCTTTTAACCCCATCTTTTTGAGCAAAAACTGAACTCGCAAAAACCAACAACATCCCAAATACACTTATTTTCTTCATTCTAATTTTTCTCTTAATAAATTCTAATCTTACTTAGCCCGAATTGCAATTACAGGATCTAGATTGGATGCCGAAATTGCCGGTATTAACCCTGAAACGATTCCAACAAACACCGATGTACCAATTCCAATAAGGGCATCCTCAGAGCCCAATGTTAGCGAAGCCCCTGCGCCCAATGATGAGGCAACAGCAGTATTGAGCCCTAATAAAACAACCCATACCAAAAACATCCCAATAAAACCGCCCGCCAAGCACAGCCAGATACTCTCAAATAAAAACTGCACCTGGATAAACCATTTTTTTGCACCCAAAGCCTTTTGAATCCCAATTTCTTGGGTTCTTTCTTTAACCGAAACAAACATAATGTTGGCAACACCAAAGCATCCAACTAACATTGCAAACGCTCCTATGATTAATCCGATTTTTTTTATTTGACCGAACAAGCCAGAAATGGCATCGGTAATCATCGACATTTTATTGACAGCAAAATCATCTTCTGCGCCAGGTTTTATTTTCCGGTAAGCCCGCATAATACCTGAAATTTCGACTTTTAAATCATCTAGCATCACGCCATCTGCAGCCCTAAGCATAATTTGAGCATCTTCGCTTTTCCGATACGTAAAATATCCTAAAGCCCATTTTGCATTCACCAGCACAACATTATCGGCACTGTTGTTAATTAAACTTTCGCCTTCAACAGCGCATACTCCAATAACAGTACATATTCCAGTCCCTACCCTAATTTGTTGTCCTACAGCCGAGCGTCCCTCAAAAAGAGACTCTGCTACATTGCTCCCAATAATGGCCACCGGTTGAGCTGAATTTGCTTCATCGATGGTAAAATAACGTCCTTCAGAAATATTCACCTCCTGAATTTGGTTAAACTCGTAGGTTATACACTTTACATTGATGTTTTTAAGTGCTTGTTTATTCGACTTTACATCGGTAGAATGGTAGTATGCATAGGCCACCGCTTTTACTTTATTGGGGGATATTCGACTGGTAATAAAATCGGCTTCTTCGGGTTTTGTAACCGGCCTTTTCAAATATCTCCACCACGGGTAATTGCTGCCAAAATCATCCCACGGCCATTTTTGCACAAACAACACATCAGATCCAAACTTTGAAAACTGGTTATTCAAACTTTTTTCAAGAGAATGCACCAAAGCATAAACCGAAATAATACAAAAAATTCCAATGGTAATTCCCAAGACCGACAATAAACTCCTCAGTTTATTTTGTTTGATCGCAGAGCCTGACATTTTGAACGACTCATAAAGGGGAATTCTAATTGACATTTTCCAAATTTACTTTAGCAACACTATACAATCGTTTATTTTTGATTAACTTTAGGTTTCTTTCGTCTGAAGGTTTCAAATTCGCGACGATAAAGCATTCCTGCCCCCAAAGTATTCCCTGAAACACCATTGGTCAACCCATTGCTCAACAACAAATTACTACTCCTAGAGAAGGCTTTTAAGCGCCAATTTTCATCGGAAGTTTTATACTCCAAGTTGAAGTTGATTGGCACCGCCATGCTGTTCACTAAAACCGCAACGGTTGGATCATAATTTAAGTCGAGCCTTAAACGGTCCGACAAAAACCATTCACTGTTCACAAAAAGCTTGGTATTGCTGGTTCCTGTAGAACTCCGAACATCATCAATATTTACTTGAATTCTCGTTGGAATTCCATACTTAGAAAACAAATCATTTACAACCGAACTCGCAATTGTAGACACACTATTTCCTGCAAATCCTGTCCCGCTAAAATTACTTGCTGCTGAGGCCCCACTATTGGAGAAAGACGGTGGTATAAAATTACCAAATAGCAACAGCGCAACCGCTTGGCGCATGGTTTCATCTTTGTCGGTTCTTATTCTTTGAATAATTGCATTCACTTCAGTTGCAGCGGTTCCAGATGTTGTAACCAACTCAGGCGCTTGGATATCAAAACCAATTTGAGGACTAAATAAATTGCCTTTTAAGTTTAAGATACTAATAATTTTAGTTGCAGGATATGAATTGGAAGCGCTCGAAGACGTAATCATTAATGTAGAGGGTGAAATTTTCTTTTCAACCCTGCCTACTAAATCTACAACTGCATTAAAAGGATCGCCATCCCAAACAATGCTGCCACCTTTATCTAAAGATATTTTTTTCAGTAAATTTATCCCTGGAAGAGAAAAAGCATATTCCCCTTGATCAACAGAATAGGCACCAAATAAATAAAACTTCCCATCAATGTCGTAAACCATTCTCAGTTGACCATTCCCACGCCCTTTAATTATATCGCCAAGTTTTTTATCGATGATAAACTGAACCTCGGCATCTGTTGTGGCATTGATATTCATTACAATTTTACCCAAACTGCTTGGAGCTTCTTTTTTTACGATTCCTTTATTTTGAATTTTACCTAAATGATTTCTGAAAGTAATGCTACCATAGATTTTGTTTTCATTTGCTGATAGGTATTGAATTGCCAAAACAGAGTTTTTTCTGGGCTTTAAGTTAATGTCCATGTTGATTTTATTAATTGGACCATAAATTCTACAATTTCCATCGGCCCAAGCGGTACCATAAAACAAACTATTCTCTTTTTCCGTGGTTTGTAAAACCTTAAAATTCTTGAGGCTATCAAATTGCACATCCAAAGAAAACTCACTAAAGTTTTTATATGTAAACGCTAGTTTCATCCATGCAAAATTCTTCTTTGAATCGTCGAAAACTTTAATTGGTCTAACCGAGAACAATCCTTTTTCAGTCACTTTTATATTGCCGGCGAAGGTATATTCTGTTGCCAAATAGTCTACTTTTACTTTGGCTTGTTCAATCGAAAGTAACCCTTCTGCTTTGGGCTGATCGGTGGTGCCAAATACATGAAAATTACCTCTTATTGTACCATCTTTAAAATCCAAAATACCCTTTAAAAAAGGATCTAAAATTTTGAGGGATGTTTTCCTAGGCAATTCGCCATAAAGATCCATTTCTAAATTATCGGCCTGAGTTAACTGAAGTCCGCCATTTATTGCAAGCCCTTTTAGTGGTCCAGACCTGAACAAACTATTCAGTTGAAGATGTCCAATTTTTTCGGTTTCCTTTAACGCAACATCCATATCACCGTATAGAAATCCATTGTATTTAAGTTTGTTCACGCTTAAATCACCCAAAAGCTTTGGATTCTTCAAAACAGCACAAATCTTTACATCACCATTTCCTCTAAAATCAACACTATCTAAAACTCCTTTTGGAAAAAACGGAGCTAAAATACTTGGTGAAATATTGCTAAAACCTATCCGAACAGTATCAAATTTCGAACCAGAAATATCGCCATTCACTTCTAAGTAATGTTCATTGTCTGATAAGTAAAAATTTGTAATCTTCGTTTTATCTTTCAAAAACTCGATTTGCGCAGATTTCTCAAGCATCCATTTATTCTTGAAAATTTTCATTTCAGTGGTATTGAAATGAAAATCGGCGATATCTTTAAACACCTGGCCAGCTCCATTCATTTTTAACGAATATTTATTCTCGATTTCATGAATTTCTGTGTTCAACATGTAAATATCACTTCCACAAGCCCAATATAAGTTCACCTTGTCGTACAAAGTTTTGTCAAATCTTGCATTATTGGTGTTGAATGTAATTTGGGTTGGCAAACCAACCGAAATGTCTTTGCGTATGCTAATTTTAGATTTCTCACCATAAAACAAACCGTATTCAATCGAAAAAGGACCCATATCCAACAAATACTTGTTTGAAGCACCGTGATAATATCCTCTCAATGAAACAGGACCCAATCTTAATCCTGGAGCAATTAAGGCATCGAGCCAAACCGTTTGCAGCAGAAACAAATCGAAATGCACAGAATCGGTAGATATTTCCGTAGGTTTTGAAAATCGCGCTGGCAACATTTCGTGCAAAATATGTTCAAACCACAGTCCAGTTTTCGCCAATTTCCAATTTCCTTTGATGTTTCCATCAATCCAGTTGCCCGAAAAAGAAACCAACTCAGGAATATCCCTCCGAATCACTTGCAACGGCAATACAAATTCTTCGTCTTCTCTATTAAACACACAATTTTTAAAGGTCACATCTCCCAAAATCGTATTCAAATCATTTCCACTAGAAGCAACATCAATGTTACCTTTAAATGCAGTATGCACTGAATCAAAACCCAATTTTTCAAAGTCCAAGTTTTGAACCTTCATTTGAATATTTGAAACTTGATTATTAAAAATATTTTCAGCTTCAATTGTGGCACTTAATAGCGCCGATGGGTCTTCAGAATTGAAAAAACCATTGAGTTTTCCATTGTCTAGCGTTCCATCAATAGAGGCTTTTATAAATTTTCTCTTGTTTAAGGTATAGGAAGAAGTGTTAATGTCGTATTCAAGGCTCGCATGCTCATCAAACCCACTTCCCTTTAAATAAACTCCCATGTTTGCCTTACCAAGAAAAGAAGCTTGTGGTAAAAAATGAAGCCAATTCACCGAATCGACGTTCACATTCATCATATATTGAAGTGGTAATTGTTCATTGATGTAATTCAATTCCATCATGCCATTCATATGACCCATGTCGGTTTTAACATCTCCATTCCAACTCAAAGATCCCATAGGCACATCCAATTGGCCATTCAAATTTACCAAGCCAATCTCTACCACTGTTTTGGGCAAATTGAGCTCAGGCATAATTTCCTGAAGGTCGCTCATTGCAATCACAGAATGTTCAAAATCAAACGTATTTAAAAGCTGAGGGACATTGGGCAAACCAATCAATCCATATTTCAACTTTAAATTGGTACCATTGCCAGAAACAGCATGAAAATAGTTTGCTTTCAGGTTCGATAAAGGGCCACGGAAATCTGCATTCACATCAAAACAAAAAGTTCGGTTCGCAAGCCAATCACTAAACATTCTAAAATCATGCATGCACAATTTTGAATTTTTCAGGGTTAAAGCGTAAATCACATCATCGAAAGGCTTCTCGTACGCGCTATCGTTTTTGTTAATCATTTCGAACCGCGGTCCAATTATACAATTTGGGGTTCTCAATTTCATGTGATCGAGTAGAATGTGCTTGCCATTGATTTCACAATCGGCCACCAATTCAACAACTTCTAATCCACTACGCTCTTTTGCTTTAAGTTTTTCAATTTTGAATCTATTTCCATGAATATCATCCATGGTCCATCGTGGAATATCAATATCAATATCCCGAATCATGAGATAATCATTGTTATACACATTGGGGATGTTTTTAATTGGACCATTTTTATAGTAAAACTGAAGAAACTCTGCATTCCTAATTTTAATATCGCGCCCTTCAAAAAACCACGGTTTCGATTCTTTAGCCGGCGTTGGCGAAGCAAAATAGTCGGAAATAAAGTCGAAATTCATACCCTTTTCCCCAGCATAATCGCCAATGTGGATTATCAGTTTATTCAATTCAATGGCATGAATTTTGATTTTCTGTTTCCTATACGAAAAATGAGCAATTCTAAAATTAAAGGTCGACGCGAAAAATACAGTATCTCCATGCCGGTCTTCAATCAGAAAATCCTCTAAATGGAAATTTCTTAAAAAATCAATTTCAACGGCTTTAATCGATACTTTAGCCTTTAATTCGCTTGATAGATAAGAAGTTAAGTATTGAGCAATGCGGGTTTGGACATATTTATTACGGGTAAGCACGGCCACTACACTCGAAAAGAAAACGAGTATGAGTAGCGTTCTGAGCAATATCTTCCGTAATTTTGAACCGCGTTTTTTCAAGAAAAACCAAATTTAATTTTAAACTTCCGGATTGAATCCACAATGAAACAGGCTTCCACTATATTGGGCATAGAAAGTAGTTGCGACGATACAGCAGCAGCCGTATTACAAAACGGTAAGATTGTATCAAATATTACTTCAACCCAAAAAGTTCACGAAATTTATGGTGGCGTTGTGCCTGAATTAGCCTCAAGAGCCCATCAAAGTAGCATCATTCCTGTGATTGATGTGGCCCTCAAAAATGCAAATATTTCATTACCAGATTTAACCGCTGTTGCTGTGACGCAAGGACCAGGATTGATGGGATCGCTCATGGTGGGTCTCAACACCGCGAAAGCATTGTCGATGTCGCTCAACATCCCACTGATTGGTGTGAATCATTTACAAGCGCACGTTGCGGCACTTTATATTGAACATCAAGTTCAGTTTCCAATGTTGTGTTTGCTGGTGAGTGGCGGTCATACCCAGCTCATTTGGGTGAAAGATCACATGGAAATGGAAATCATTGGTTCTACAATTGATGATGCCGTTGGAGAGGCTTTTGATAAGGCAGGGAAGCTTTTGGGACTTGGATACCCCGGGGGGCCTCAAATATCAAAGTTGGCACAATCTGGAGATCCAAACACCTATAAATTCCCCGATAGTTCATTGCCAGAATACCAATTTAGCTTCTCAGGAATTAAAACATCATTGCTTTATTTTCTGAGGGACAATAGCAAGGAAAATCCTGATTTTGCAAAAAACAATTTAGAAAACATTTGCGCTTCATACGAAAATGCGCTGGTTAACATGCTCACAAAAAGAGTGAAAAAAGCCCTTAAAAACTTGAATCCTAAATCAATTGGATTGGTAGGTGGAGTTTCTGCGAATTCAGTCCTGCGCAATGCCATGGTTGAAATAGGGAAAACACACGAAAAGGAATGTTATATCCCTGACTTCCAATACTGTACCGACAATGCGGGTATGATTGCAAAAGCGGGTTCGTATTTATTGGAAAAGAATCAATTTATTGATATTTCAACTTTGCCATTTTCAAAAAGCAAAGCTTAAATACTATCTTTGTAAAGTGAGCATGATACCAACCCCCGAATTAATTGCCCAAGGCAATGAAAAAGCCATTGCGAGAGCAATTTCTTGGGTTGAGAACAATCATCCACAAGCCCAAAATTTATTGATGCAACTCAATGGCAATGCCGATGTCATTGGAATTACCGGCCCTCCTGGAGCAGGTAAAAGCAGTTTGGTGAATGCCCTGGCAAAATATTGGAGTGCTCAAAACTTAAGAATTGCCATCGTTGCCGTTGATCCTTCCTCGGTTTTCAATTTCGGATCTTTACTTGGTGATAGACTCAGGATGCAAGCACTTTTTCTCATGCCCAATATTTTCATTCGCAGCCTCTCATCCAGAGGTTCGCTGGGTGGTTTAAGTGGAAGTATCATTGAAGTGGTTGATGTGCTGAAACACGCTAAATTTGATAAAATTATCATTGAAACGGTTGGTGTTGGACAAAGTGAAGTGGAAATTGCAGGACTAGCCGATACAACCATTGTCGTTTCCGTACCCGAAAGTGGAGATGAAATTCAAACACTCAAAAGTGGCATTATGGAAATTGCCAACATTTTTGTGGTGAATAAATGTGATAGAAATGGCGCAGCGGCATTTGCTAGCCATTTGAAAAAATTGGCGCATTCACGATCAACCATAGATTGGGAAACACCAGTTTTACTAACGAATGCAGTTTCCGAGAATGGAATTGTTGAATTATCCGATGCCATTGATAAGCATACACAATACAACAAGGGAAACCAAAGGATGAATTACCTATACGCCGAAAAAGCCTATACCCTTATTCAAAAAAATCGCATGCAAGGAATTCATATCCAAACTCTCAAAAATGAGATTGAAACATTAAGGAATCAAAATAATTTTAATTTGTACAGTTACGTTGCTTCTAAATTGCAGAAAGCTTAGTGAGCTACCAGTATTTTTGTGGTACTCAAAGATGTACTCAACATGTAAATACCAGAGGTTAACCTAGAAACATCAACTTGAGTTTGACTGTCTGAAATTTGTCCCTGTGAAACAACAGCTCCTAAATGATTAATTAGTTTGTAGGTCGTTCCAATTTCTTGTTGTTTCCATTGCACATTAAGCATTTGACTTACGGGGTTGGGATAAACCGTAAGCGCATTTTTTTGCAAATTGCGTGCAGAAGCACTAGCATCATAAATGGTTACACCACAAGCATTTGAAAATGCTACCCAACGTGAATCAAAACTCACCATTGCGGTATTGGGTATCACTGTATTTAAAGGAATTTTATCGTACAAATCAACTTGATATTCAACCCAGCCGCTGCTAGATTTAGGATTGATTTCAGCACTTGTTAAATTTGCTGGATCAAAATTCACAACCAAAATTCTTCCTTGTTGGATGCTATAAGTGGCTTTTGTTGGATAAAACGACTTCAATATAACTTGTTGCAGTGGCAATAATGAAGACAATGTATCAACCAAGACAGCTTTGGTAACTAAACTATTTCCAGTATTTCTGAAATTAACGGTATATTTCCAACTGTTGCTTCGATAATCTATTTTATCTCCACTTGCAGAAACTTTTTCTACAGTACCATTTCCGCGCTTTCCAATTTTTAATTTAACGGTATCGTAATTATCGGATTTTGTGGCATCATTTTGCACAAACAAAGACCCTGTTTTTACGAATAGTGGATAGACTGAAGTTTCATTTGCATCTGCAGGAATTTTAACAGATAATTCAATAAATTTTGTTTCAAATGGCATTAAATCAACCAATGAGAATGTGGCTTCATTTCCTTCGTAATTGTCGGCCATTGGCACACTTGAAAAATTCGTTAGATTGGCAGCGTGGTTTACATGGATTGTTGGTCCGTTCAATTTAGTTGCACCTCTATTCACAACTGTCAATAACACTTTCATGTCCTCACCAGGCAATAATTCTGCACTGTAAATTGGTTTCAAAGAAATATCTAAGTCCTTAATTGTTGGCGTCATGTATTCACCTAAATAGACCGATGAATATTTACCAGCTCTAATTGTGGTTGAAAAGTTGCTCGCACATACCGAGTACATATGTCGCTGAGAAGTATTGAAAATCGAATAATCGCCTTCAGGTAAAGTAGCAGAAAAATGACCATCTTTGTCTGTCACTGCAAAGAAATTTTGCTTTGTGGTTTTATTCATCATTCGGATCACTGAATTCGAAATTCCAGTTTCTGAAGCTTCCATCACACAATTGCTATTTAAATCGTAAAATAAAGACCCATATAAATTCCCTCCACCTGATTCAATGCTAGAGAAGAAGCGTACATCCGTATTTTGCTCTACAAAATTCCCCCAAACAAAGGCTCCGTTGCCTCTTTGTCCAAGCGTAAACAATCCTTGCAATCTATTTCCTGTAAACGTAAGGTGTTGTCCCTCATATTTTAAAAGTGAAGATGCATTGCCATCTTTCATGAAATCACCACCAAGCAACAAATAATTGGGCGTTCCTGCAATGGTTGTGACTTGAGCCGTTGAAAATGAATCAAAATTAATTGGTTTACTCCAACCACTCTTGAAAGTTCTAACCTCAGAATTATTAAAAGAATCTTTACCTAAAGCAACAAGCTGATTGTCGAAATATGCCAATGCTGTAATCTCGCCAATAAAAGGGCTACCAACACCACCCCAACCACCGTTTGCAGCAGTAAAATAGGCAATATTGCCGGTGTAGGAACCCGCAAAATTCTGAAAATCTCCAGCAATATAAAGTCTGTTTCCTACAACTTGTAAAGTACTAATTAAACCATCTGCACCCTGTGTTAAGTCGCTACTACCCAAATAATTCCAAGAAGTTCCGTCAAAAGAGGCTATGTTATTGCACATTTTTCCGTTTACATTGTTGTTAAAACGACCTGCAACAATGAGTTTATTGTCGAAAACCGTCATTGCAATAATTCCATTGGTTTTGGTATCAATGACCCCAACTTCTGGCTGCCACCCATTGTCTTTTTCACTCCATTTATACAGATGACTTACTGGCACTTCCGCATCTTTAGATGCATTTGCAATGTAAGCCGCCACGTAAATGGTGTTGTTGAAAAATGCAACTGAATGAAAATTATATGAACCCTTGGTACCTACAATATGAGGAGGGGTAGTTAATCCAGAGTAATATTTCCAATAAACGCCATTCCAACGACCAAGGGTATAGTCGTTTGGAATTGTGGTATTTAAATCTTCAAACAATGCAAAATATTCTGTAGTGGTTGCAAATGAGGCCACCACACGAGAAGGCAAGCCTGTGCCTAAAGGTTGAAGTACTTGAGCTTTAGCAGAAATTAATCCGCCAAGAACCAACAAGAACAACAAACCCTTTTTCATAAGTTGCAATTTACGCGATATGATTTGAAAATTTTGCACTTTGTTTTATTTTATGAATCGCCAAACATAATACCCCGACAAACCTACGCTCCAACCACGATTTTCAATGGCAGAATTTTGTTTGAAATAAGGTGTGAACATCCCTTGGGTATTGATGCGCATACCCACACTATTTTTGGTACTCAATTCACGTTGAATGCCAATTCCAAATTTTCCAGACCATAATAGGTTACGGTAAACGCCTCCATCAATGTCTTGCAACATCAAATTATGGTAATTTAAGGTATTGCCTTTACGCGCCGATAAATAATTCGCTTGAACCAATGCCTCGGCCGTAACTTTCCACTTTTGATTCAATGAATGCTCATAAATTGCCCCAACTGGAACACTTAACATTGAAACATTTGATATTCCTTCGTAATTAATTTGAGGTCCTAAATTCAAATACCCAAAAATTGGATAATTTCCGTATGCATCTGTTTCATATCCTTGTTGAACACTTGCAGGCATGCTATCTCTGAAATGGAAATTCTGCTGGGTACGGTTTTGCATCCACGATAACCCAGCAGACAGGATCCACTTTTTAGACAACTGATATCGTAAGGCGAAATGCACTTGTGATGCGCTGAGTGCAAATTCGCTTTCCTTCATTCTTTGTAAATAATTTTTGTGTACGTATTGAGCCAATTCCGGGTTCGACTTATACAACATTGAGGTTTGATTCTGATCATACCCCAACTCGAAAGCCCAACGCGACAACTTACGTTCTAATGGCTTTCGAGATGACGGGGTTATCAAAGTCAACTGTAAAAAATCTCCGAGACGAAACGGTGAGATTTGGGGTGATTTCGATACGAAATCGGTATAAGCAACATTGCCTAAAGATGATGAGGCTTCGGCAATAGAAGTTTCTTGTGATGCGTAAACCGGTACTTCAACTTCTTCGTTGAATAACTTTTCGGTGTACACTGTAGGGTTCAACTCAACTGACTTTGACCTTTCAACATTCACAGCATTTTTAGAACTTTCTGCTTTGCGAATGGTATTTTGATCAATAATTCGAGTTGTTTTTTCTTGAGGGATGTTGACTGCATCCTTTTGATCAACTTGATTTAAAGTAGATTGACTTTCAGTTTTAAATTGACCAGATTGTGTTTGTGAAATTCCAAAGTATGCAACACCACTCACCGCAATTGCTGCGATTGTAGCAGCAACTGTCCAAATTGCGAAACGGCGTTTTGAAGTGTCTTTCTTGTCTAACTTAGACTCTAATTCGCTCCATACCAACATATTCGGCATAGGAGAAAAGTCAGAAAACTTTTCCTTTAGCTGATTGTCGATATTTGAACCTTTGTTAGTCAATTTGATTATTTCTTTGTGTTTCTTCAATTAAATCTTTGAGCATTTTTCTTGCCCTGCTTAAAATACTTTTTGAATTCGATTCGGTAGTATTTAAATACTGGGCAATTTCTTTGTGCGACAAGTTGTCGATGGCATACATATTTAAAACTAAGGCATATTTATCAGGCAATTGCTTCATAAGCTCTAAAACCTGATCTGCCGAAAGTTGATTCATGTTACCTTCTTCCAATTCTGTTTCTTCCGGGGCGTCTACGCTATCAATATCAACGATGGTTGGACCACTTTTGGCTTTTCTATATTTAGAAAGTGCCAAGTTGATAAAAATGCGTGTCATCCATCCTTCAAAAAAAGAAATGTCTCGCAAAGATTGAATACTGTCAAAGATCTTCATGAAACCTTCTTGCAACAAATCTTGGGCATCTGCACTGCTGGGAGAATATCTCAGGCAATGTCCGTACATTTTTGCACCAAATTTCTCGAAGAGTTCTCTCTGAGCTCTGCGATCATTTTTGATACATCCGGATATGATTTCCTCATTTGTTAACAAGTAGCTTCAGATTTATGACGCGAAAAATAGAAAAGGTTGCAAAAAAAAATTAAAATTGTAGCAAATATGACCTCAACCCTATGAAAAACCAACCATTTTCACTAAAAACTTTTATTATTTTGGCGCTAAGCACTTGCTATTCAAGCAATATTTTCTCGCAAAGCTATGATAGGGAGTATTATTCTGCCAATAAAGATGTTTCCATCTACACCTCAGAATTTCAAAAAGGGAAAACTTCAATCTCAAATTATATTTTAAAATACAATGCAGATGTTCTAAGTGAGAATTTAAGCCGCTACGATTACCGTGTAGATTTCTCGATCGACCAAAAAGCAATCATCACCCTAGATTCACTTGTACAAATGCTTGGTTATGTTACCAGATCTAACCAAACGAACAATAACAACAAGCTGAAAATTAAAAACCTTCAGAATCAAATTGAAGATTATCAAATTCAAATCAACCGCATCAGAGAGCGTTCACGCCGAGATTCAACTGCACAACAACGCAATAGCACCGAAACTTCTATTAACTACAATGAAGACAAAATCAAAGAGGCCAACCGCAAACTCAGTCAAATTAAAGAAAATGAAACCAAGGTTTTTGTGAGCATCAATCTAAACGATGAACTTTCAGTTCCTTCCGGAAATAGCAAAATTACTTGGGCCAAAATGCCAGGTGTTGCCTATAATTATTTAATGGTTGAAAATCCTAAAGTAGGGACGTCCGATAAATCATACGCTGGTATGAATTTAAAATACATTTTTACCAAAGGAAAGAGCTTTTTCCAAATTGGCGTTTTAAAATCTCAAAACCTAAGCGATGTGCAACAATACGATTCATTGCTATCTCCAAATACCATCAATGAATTTTTCACAGTTGAATTCGGTCAAGATTTTTACACCAAACACTTTGGTAGAGGTAACAGAAAATTCCTAAATCTGTATTCAGGTTATACCATTGGTGGGATGATTCCAAACAAAAGAAACGACGATAACCTAGGGTTTATTCCTGTATTAAACCTTTCTATCGGCGTGGAAATCATTAAAACCAAACACATTTTACTCGATGCACGTGGATCATATTTCCTACCGCTCGATGGCATCAACCGCAATACCAGAGGGATACTTCTAGGAACCTCATTTAACTTCGTATTCTAATTCATTATACCATGAAATTTGACAAGAAAAACTTAACGGAAGCAGAACTAATGCTCTTGTATCGTGCCCTCCTAAAACCGAGGGTCATTGAAGAACGTATGTTGGTTTTACTCCGACAAGGAAAAATTGGCAAATGGTTTAGTGGAATAGGACAAGAAGCAATTTCAGTGGGTGTGGCCATGGCCTTAAACACCGACGAATATATATTACCCTTGCATCGCAATTTGGGCATTTTCACCACACGTAACATGACCGATGCCCAACTTTTTGCACAATGGCAAGGCAAAGAAAGTGGATTCACAAAAGGCAGAGACCGCAGTTTTCACTTTGGAAGCAATGAACATCATATTGTTGGCATGATTTCTCACCTCGGTGCAATGCTTGGCGTTGCAAATGGCATAGCCTTAGCCGATTTACTCGAAAACAAACAAAGCGTCACCCTTTGTTTTAGCGGCGATGGGGGCACTTCCGAAGGCGATTTCCACGAAGCTTTAAATGTTGCCGCCGTTTGGTCGCTACCGGTGATCTTTTTAATTGAAAATAATGGATATGGCTTATCGACCCCAAGCAACGATCAATTCAGATGTAAACAATTCATTGACAAAGGAATAGGCTATGGAATGGAAACCCTTCAAATTGATGGAAATAACATTTTAGAAGTGTATCATGCCATCAGCGACATAGCCGAATCGATGCGCCAAAATCCAAGGCCAATTTTGGTTGAAGCCCTCACCTTCCGCATGCGCGGCCACGAGGAAGCTAGCGGCACCAAATATGTCCCTCATGAATTATTCGATCAATGGGCTCCCAAAGATCCTCTCAAAAATTATACGAATTTTCTTTTTTCGGAGGGATATTTAACCGACGAATTAAAGCAAAGTATAGAATCTGAAATTCTTAAAAGCCTGAATTTGGCCATTGAAAAGGTTTTTGAAGAACCAGAAATTGTAGCAAATGTTCAAACTGAACTCAACGATGTTTATGCACCGTTTGAAATGCCTGAGCAACAAATTGATACGACAAAAACCCAAGAAATTCGCTTGATTGATGCTGTTAGAAATGCGCTGTGGATGGCCATGGAAAAGCATGATAATCTTGTGATTATGGGCCAAGATGTGGCAGAATACGGAGGTGTTTTTAAAGCCACAGACGGATTTTTAGAAAAGTTTGGAAAACAACGTGTTCGCAACACCCCCATTACCGAAAGTAGCATTTTGGGAGCAGGATATGGACTTGCAATCAGAAAACACAAAGCCATCGTGGAAATGCAATTTTCTGATTTCGTAACCTGTGGTTTCAATCAGATTGTCAACAACTTAGCAAAAAGCTACTACCGTTGGAATCAGCCCGCCGATGTGGTTGTGAGAATGCCAACGGGCGCAGGCGTTCAAGCTGGACCATTCCATAGTCAGAGTACAGAAGCTTGGTTTTACCATATTCCGGGACTTAAAATTTATTATCCAAGCACCGCAAAAGATGCGAAGGGTTTATTGTTAAGGGCCATTGAAGATCCGAATCCTGTTTTGTTTTTTGAACACAAATATTTGTACCGCACCCAAGCTGACCTTGTGCCAGAAGATTATTATTTAATTGATGAGGGACAAGCGGTGGTGCATGATTTTGGGTCAGATGCCTGTATCATCACATACGGCTGGGGTGTTCAAAATGCATTGAAAGTGGTTCAAGAAAACAATTTTAAGGTTACAATTATAGACCTCAGAACATTGGCTCCTTTGGATAAAAGCACCATTGAAGCGGTTGTAAAATCGACAGGAAAAGTGCTTGTACTCACCGAAGACTGTATCACAGGAAGCATTGCATCGGACATTAGCAGTTGGATTTCTGAAGAATTTTTCGTATATTTAGATGCACCGGTGATGAGACTGGGCAGTTTAGACACACCAATTCCATTGGCTAAAACACTCGAAGACGAATTCCTCCCTTGGGGTAGGTTGAAAGGAAAATTGGAAAAGCTTATTGAATATTAGTTTATAGGCTTATGGGTTTATTGGCTTATATTGAATTCCGAATGTTATAAACCGTAAACTGAAAAAAGGGGTACGAATTTTAAGACTTCATTTCTTCAACCGATACGTTTACACTATTGAATTTTTCCTATAAACCAATAAGCTCATAATCTTATAAGCCATATCAGTTCACTGGCGTATTTACAGTTTACGATTTATTAAATTTGGAATCTAATAAACCTTATAAACCTCATAAACCTCATAAACCTTTATAAACCTTTTTAGTTTAGCGTTTAGCGTTTAATTCCATAAACCTTTATAAAC
>CAIRMY010000157.1 GCA_903879775.1 uncultured Bacteroidota bacterium | reverse complement strand
GCTTCGCTAGGATTTAGGGAGGTCTGAATTTTTAAATTCCTAATTTAATTTATCAAGATTCTTCAATAATTTTTCATTGACAAAACGAAAAAACAATTCCATTAACATAGCCACGGGTTTAAACCCGTGGCTATTGTTTTAGGTTTATTCACCTAACATCAAATTAAAAATTATATCTATACAGATGTGGGTTTAAAACCGTGGCTATTGCACAAATTATCATCAATCAATGTTTCTATATTTAGAAACATTTGTTATCTTTGTAACGTTATAGCTATAGAACTAAATGAGATTTTTTGAAACAAGATTTCTGGAAGAAGTAAGAAAATTTATTTCAAGCCTTGATGCAAAAACAATTCAAAAAATCATTTATAATATCGATTTAGCAGAGCAAACAAATGACCCTAGACTATTCAAAAAACTACAAAATGATATCTGGGAATTTAGGACAAAGTATCAGGGCTCTCAAATTAGGCTATTAGCATTTTGGGACAAGACAAATAATAAAGAAACTCTTGTAATAGCTACGCATGGATTTATTAAGAAAGTAGATAAGGTTCCTAAAAATGAAATCGAAAGAGCAGTTAGATTAAAAGAAAATTATTTTAAAAACAAATAATACTATGGCAACCAAACGTGTTAAAACATATTCATTAGATGAAATGAAAGATGAATTCATTGGTAAGCGAGGATCAGTTGTTCGTGAAGACTATGAATACGAATTGAGGATGGATGTTTTAGGGAAGATGATAAAAGCTGCTCGTCAAGAGCGAAATCTTACTCAGGAGGAGTTAGGAAAACTTGTTGGTGTACAAAAGGCGCAAATTTCGAAACTAGAAAGCAGTACAAATAGTGCAACCATTGATACTATATTAAAGGTGTTTAGAGCACTGAGAGCCGAAATCAGTTTCAATATTCGATTGGAAGATGAATTTATTCGTTTAACGTAATATCTTTTTTAATCGCTTCATGAAAAGAATGGCTAATTTGTATTATAGTATCTCAATTAATGGTTTTAAGGTATAGAAATTCAAAATATGATCTTAAAATTAATCGGCCTCAGTTTATTCGGTTTTTGACGAAGGTAAAATTGCGTTAAACAAATTTAGAAGTTCCGAGCCTGTGAGGAAATCACTGAATTTGTAGCAATTTTATCAAGGAAAAAATTTGCACAGCAAAAGAATAAAGTGCAGCCTTGATTTTTTCTTTGGTTCTTTCATTTTGTATCAAGACAAAAGAAAGAACATGGTATTTTTTTATTCCGACTATTAATTTTATTTTTGATAATGATTATAAAGGCAACATCAGCAGTAAAAACTTTTTTCAAGATTCATTTCGGATTGATGGTAAACAGAAAAAAGTTAAAGTAATTTCCCATCTAATTCATGTTGCTAAATTCCTTATTCAAGTTAGTATTTTCATCCGATAAACAAGAGAAAGATCTTATTCGTTCGCTGCGTAATCTACTCGGATTTTATCCCAATAATATTTCCGTTTACCAGTTAGCATTTAGTCATCGTTCCATCTCTCGTGAAACAGATAACGGCGTGCCTTTGAGTAACGAGCGTTTAGAGTATTTAGGCGATGCTGTTCTCGGAGCAGTTGTAGCCGATATGCTCTTTAAAAAATTTCCGTATCGCGATGAAGGCTTCCTAACGGAGATGCGTAGCCGTATTGTAAGTCGTGAGAATTTGAAAAACTTGGCAGTCAAAATTGGTGTTGACGAATTGCTGCAAAAAGAAGCAGCAATAGGTACATATCGTTCCATGTATGGCGATGCTTTTGAAGCACTCATTGGTGCAATTTACCTCGATAAAGGCTATGCGAAAACGCAAAATTTTATTCTTGAGCGTATCATTCGTATTCATGTCGACTTACACGAAATAGAACAAACAGAAAAGAATTT
>CAIRMY010000156.1 GCA_903879775.1 uncultured Bacteroidota bacterium | reverse complement strand
CTTAAAAATGGAATTTGCATATCTGTGAGCACGGCTTTAACAGCTTTCGCGGCTCCGCCATCCCCCAAAATTATTGCCTGATTTGGCCTTTTGGGTAAATTTAACATCGAAGCTTCAAATCCATAATAGTCTGTGTTATGTCCCTCCAAAGAAATGCCCGAATTTTTGCGAATAATTTTCACCGTATTCACTGCGCCAATTTTTTGAGCATGCTCTGAAATTGAGGTTAGATATGGGAGAATATTTTGCTTATGAGGGACAGTGACGTTGAACCCAATTAAATTCGGATGCTCATGAACAAAGGAAATAATATTTTCCAGGTTTTCAATAGGATAGAGGTGATAACTCCCGTTTGTAATGTGATTATTTTTGAAGATTTCTCCAAAAATCTGTGGCGAAGCGCTGTGACTTACTGGGTATCCAATGAGTCCTATTTCGAAGACTTCATCCATTTGGCTTTGATAAATTGGAAAAGCATTGGCAATATGGAGAAGCCGATAATTGCAAAAACAACGGTTTCGAAATGTGCTTGCACCCAGGCATTTTTTCCCAAAGAATAACCCAATAATGTAATACTTGTAACCCACAAAACGGCACCTGAGATGCAATAACCAATGAATTTTTTATATGGCATTGTGCCTAAGCCTGCGGCAAAAGGTGCAAAGGTTCTTACAATTGGCACAAAACGGGCCATGATCAGGGTGTATCCACCATGTTTTTCGTAAAATTCTTCTGTTTGAGTGAGGTATTCTCTTTTGAGGAGCTTCCATTTTAAATCAAATATTTTCACCCCAATTTTAGAGCCAACGAAATAGTTCGTATTGTCGCCGAGAAGGGCAGCAACGATTAATAATGGTATCAAATAGAAAACATTTAGTGTGCCATCAAGTGCTGCAATTGAACCTGCCGCAAAAAGCAATGAATCTCCTGGCAATATTGGCATAAAGACCAAGCCAGTTTCAACAAATATGATGAGAAATAAGATGATATATGTAAAGCTTTTATATTCTTGAACCAGGTGTGCAAGGTTTTTGTCGAGGTGTAATAACCAATCTTTTGCGAAGTCGATGATGCTCAGGTATGTCATTCTTTGAATTTTCAGCAAAGTTCAATGAAAAAATGTATTTTTGTATTCATTCGAGTATGAAAAAAATCATTTTATTTTTTGCGATAATTGTAACATTAGGACTTTCGCTATCATCATGCGGTACAAGTAAGCCGGCAAAATCAAAGGGTGGTTGTAATTGCGGTTTTTAGATTCAAGATAGATTACAGTTGCAAATTGGCTCATTTTGTTTAAGAAGTAGCCATAAAATCTATTCAAATACAGGTGTGTTTGGGGCTGGAGAAGGCATCCTGTACTTATTGTGATGCAAACAATTGTTGGTGAACCAATTGTGCCGACAGAAAAACGACTGAATTAAATCTTGAATAGTTTACCAATAATTTAGACTTGTTCCAAAGTTTCTATGTAACTTTGCGCTAATTTTAACAGACTATGTCAAATTCAACATATATTCCTTACAAAGTAAAAGACATTTCATTGGCTGAATGGGGCCGTAAAGAAATCAAAATGGCTGAAGCAGAAATGCCTGGCTTAATGGCGTTGCGCGCTGAATTCGGCGAATCTAAGCCTTTAAAAGGGGCTAGAGTTGCAGGTTGCTTACACATGACAATTCAAACTGCAGTTTTAATTGAAACATTGGTTGTATTGGGTGCTGAAGTTACTTGGAGTTCATGTAACATTTTTTCAACTCAAGATCATGCTGCGGCGGCTATTGCTGCTGCAGGTATCCAAGTTTATGCTTGGAAAGGTCAAACTGCTGAAGAATTTGACTGGTGCATTGAACAAACATTATTTTTCGGCGAGGGACAAGAGCCTTTGAATATGATTCTTGACGATGGTGGTGATTTAACCAACATGGTGCTAGATATATATCCTCATTTGGCTGCTGCAATCAAAGGTATTTCTGAAGAAACTACCACTGGGGTTCACCGTTTGTACGAACGTGTTACCAAAGGAACATTGCCATTGCCAGCAATCAACGTAAACGATAGTGTTACCAAAAGCAAATTTGATAACAAATATGGTTGCAAAGAGAGTTTGGTAGATGCAATTCGTCGTGCTACAGACATTATGATGGCTGGTAAAGTAGCTGTTGTTTGTGGTTATGGTGACGTAGGAAAAGGTTCTGCTGATAGTTTACGTGGCGCAGGTGCCCGTGTTATTGTGACTGAAGTTGATCCAATTTGTGCGTTACAAGCTGCAATGGATGGTTTCCAAGTCTTGACTCTTGAAAATGCAATTCCTCAAGCTAGCATTATTGTTACTGCTACCGGTAACTGTAACATTGTTGCTGAAAGTCATTTCAGAATGATGAATGACAAAACCATCGTTTGTAACATTGGTCATTTCGACAATGAAATTGACATGGCTTGGTTAAACGGTACTTTTGGAAACACAAAATATACCATCAAACCTCAGGTTGATGTTTACAATTTGAATGGCAATGAAATCATCGTTTTGGCTGAAGGTCGTTTGGTGAATTTGGGTTGTGCAATGGGTCACCCTAGTTTTGTAATGTCAAATAGCTTTACCAACCAAACTTTGGCTCAATTGGAATTGTGGAACAACGGAAGCAATTACGAAAACAAAGTTTATGTGTTGCCTAAACACTTAGATGAAAAAGTTGCCCGTTTGCACCTGGCTCATATTGGTGTTCAATTGACTGAACTTTCAAAAGAACAAGCCGATT
>CAIRMY010000155.1 GCA_903879775.1 uncultured Bacteroidota bacterium | reverse complement strand
TTTAATGACATCTACGCGGGCTTCAGCTTTTAATTGCCGACCCACAATATAATCGTAGGTTTCCAAATCTGGTTGCATCACTGGATGTTCTAGGAACACTTTTTTCTCTCTTTCAAGAATTTGCAATCCCATATAAGCACCCCCAACATCACCGGTAACAACCAATAAATCGTTTGGTTTAGCACCTTTTCTATACGTTACTTTTTTAGGATCAACTTCGCCAATGGCAGTTAGGTTTAAGATTAAACCCGATCTAGAACTCGAAGTATCACCACCAATCAGGTCGATTTCATATTTTTCACATGCCAAACGCATGCCTTCATACAATTCTTCAACGGCTTCAAGCGAAAAACGATTGCTCAACCCAATAGCCACCGTAATTTGTGTTGGAATGGCATTCATTGCACAAATGTCGCTCACAGTGGCAGCAACCGCTTTGTAACCAAGGTGTTTCAGGGGATGAAACATCAAATCGAAGTGAACCCCTTCAATAAATGAATCGGTGGAAATTGCAATGTAGGCATCTCCCATTTTCACAATGGCAGCGTCGTCGCCGATTCCTAAAATCGTTGAATCATTTTTATTGATAAAATGCTTCGACAAATGTGAAATCAAGCCAAATTCGCCCAATGCAGAAAGTTCAGTTCTTTCGGTGTTTTCAAACATTCTGCAAAAATACGAGGAAAACTTAGAAAGCGATGCACACATTCTTAGGTTCGGTAAAGAATTTCATGGCCTCCCAGCCTCCTTCTCTACCCACACCTGAACTTTTTGTCCCTCCAAAAGGAGTGCGCAAGTCTCTGAGCAACCAGCAATTAATCCAAACAATACCCATTTGAATTTTGTTGGCAACCCTATGTGCTGTATTTAAATTGCTCGTCCAAACCGTAGCCGCAAGTCCATATTCAGTGGCATTCGCCATTTCTAATACTTCCTCTTCGGTATCGAATGGCATAATGGTAATGACAGGTCCAAAAATTTCTTCCATGTTACATCTGCAATCGAACGGCAATCCTTCTAAAATTGTTGGGGCAATATACCATCCGTTTTCTAGTCCTGAGGGATGCACGGCCTTACCACCCGTTAAAATGGTGGCACCTTCTTCTTTTGCCAACTCAATATAACCCAACACTTTTTCGTAGTGTGGCTTTGAAACAATGGCACCAATGCGCATATTTTCGTCGAGCGGATTTCCAATTGTCAATTGATTCACTTCTGCCACCAATCGATCTTTGACCTCTTGATAAACAGCACGTTGCACAAACACACGACTTCCACACAAACAGATTTCACCTTGGTTCATGAACGAACTATTCACCGTTGTTTTAATGGCTTTGTTCAAGTCTGCGTCAGCAAAAATGATATTTGGATTTTTACCACCCAACTCTAAACTCAGTTTTTTAAACATCGGAGCAGCGGTTGCAGCTAAGTGTTTTCCGGTAGCTGTGCCACCCGTAAATGAAATTGCTTTGGTAAATTTAGACTCAACAATGGCTTGACCAGCCTTTTGTCCTAAACCATGCACCACATTAAGCACTCCAGCAGGCAATCCCGCTTCATTACAAAGCTCACACAACATAAATGCAGTTACAGGGGTAAACTCACTGGGTTTTGCAACAACCGTGTTTCCTGCAGCAATTGCAGGGGCAATTTTCCAAGTGAACAAATATAAAGGCAAATTCCAAGGACTGATACAACCCACCACACCAATCGGTTGGCGCAAGGTGTAGTTGATGGCTTTGTCTTCCATGGCATGACTTTCACTTGAAAACTGCATTGCAGCGGTTGCAAAAAACCTAAAATTCTGAGCCGCACGGTTCATTTCATTGCGGGCAAGCCACAATGGTTTTCCTTGATCCATGCTTTCAGCCATTGCTAATTTTTCCCTATTTGCATCGATCAATTCAGCAATGCGGTTCATCACCTTAAACTTTTCCTCAGCGGGGGTATTTGCCCAAGACAATTGAGCAGATTTTGCCGCTTCAATGGCTAACAAAACATCGGCTTCTGTTGAATCAGGAATTTCACCATATACTTCTCCAGTAGATGGATTGAAATTGTTTAAGTATTGCCCGTCAACCGGGGCAATAAACGCACCATTGATAAAATTACTTAATCTCATCTCTCCAAAAATTCTTTTTTATGAATATCCCCAAAAATTTCGATGGTTCTTGGCGAACCCCACAAGCTATTTTCTTTAATGTTAATTCTATATCCTTTTCCTGGTTGATAAGCCAACTCTTGTTCCCTATCCATCATAAAACTGCGTAGTTTGGTTGTCCAAGTTAACAAATCAATTTTCCCATTGATTTTTGTCACTACAAAAGTCTGCAACAATGCATTTGTATCTTGGGCATAATAACTTGTCATGGCTATTTTACCATTGCTATCTAAGCTACTCGAATATTTTGCACGACCTTGTTCTTTGGTAAAGTCAATACCTAAAAACCCAGAAAGTTCATTAAACCAATCAACCGAATCCAAAACTTTTGTATCAACTTCATCTCCAAGGTTTATGGTTTTGGTTAGCTTTGGATTTTGTTTTGTGAGAGAGTCAATTTCTTGAAGGATAAACTTTTGCCAAGGATCTTTAAATTGAGATTTATCTGAAATCTGTTCTTCAGAGCAGGCTGTTGTAAAAAGTGCAACCAAGGCACAAATGATGCATGTTTTTTTCACGATATTAAATTTTTTCCCGTCATTTCTGCAGGCTTTTCAATGCCCATTAACGCCAAAATTGTTGGCGCAACATCGGCCAAGATACCATCTTTTATTGATAAATTAGAATTTTCAGAGATAAACCATACCGGAACGGGGTTGGTAGAATGTGCAGTATTTGGCGTACCATCATTGTTAATGGCAAAATCAGCATTTCCGTGATCTGCAATCACAATCATTTCATAACCAAGCGGTCTTAACATTCCAACCAAATCTTCTAAACAAGAATCAACGGTTTCAACTGCTTGAATGATGGCGTTATATACACCTGTATGTCCAACCATATCGGCATTTGCAAAATTCAAACACACAAAATCTGGTTTCTCAGTTTGAATAAACGCACCTGCTTTCGCAGCCAATTCAGGGGCACTCATTTCGGGTTGCATATCGTAAGTTGCCACTTTGGGTGAATTCGCCATGATGCGGTGTTCGCCGGTAAATTCAGTTTCACGTCCCCCCGAAAAGAAAAAAGTAACATGGGGATATTTCTCTGTTTCTGCTGCACGCAATTGGGTACCACCAGCGTTTTGAATAACTTCTCCTAGGGTCAGAGCCAAATTATCGTTCTCAAACAACGAACCTTCAATTTTGTAAGTTTCATCAAAGACAGTCATTGTATAATAATGTAGGTTCAATTTATGCAGATTGAATTCATGGAAATCTTCCTGGCTCAAAGCACGCGTAATTTGGCGTCCGCGGTCGGTTCTAAAGTTGAAACACACAACCACATCACCATCTTGAATCTGTCCCTCCGAATCATTTAACGTGCGAATTGGCACCATAAATTCATCTGTAATTCCTTCACTATATTTTTGTTCGATGGTTTCAAGAATGTTATCGGAATGCTCTCCAACCCCATTCACCATTACGTCGTAAGCCTTTTTCACTCGCTCCCAACGCAAATCTCTGTCCATGGCAAAATAACGACCAACCACAGAGCTTAATTTCACGGAGGTATGCTCAATTGCCGCATTTAATTTTGTCAAATATTGAAGACCACTTTTGGGATCTGTATCACGGCCGTCTAAAAAAGCATGGATGTAAGTATGAGGGACATTGGCTTCATCGGCCAATTTACACAATCCAATGAGATGATCGATGTGAGAATGAACCCCACCGTCGGAAACCAAACCAATAAGATGAAGGTTTTTGCCTAAGGACTTCGCTTGATTGAAAGCTTGGTTCAACATTTGGTTGTTTTTGACAGTATTTTCAGCAAAATCTTTATTGATTTTCGCAAGCATTTGCCAAACAATTCTACCAGCGCCAATGTTCATGTGCCCAACCTCTGAATTTCCCATTTGTCCTTTCGGAAGTCCCACATTTTCACCATCCGTAAGCAAAGTAGCGTGGGCGTAGTTTTGGGTTAGGGCATCGGTGAAAGGGGTATTTGCATTGAAAACAGCATCAGATTTGCTATGATTTCCAATACCCCATCCGTCTAAAATGATTAAGGCAACTTTTTGAATCATCATACAAAAATACAACAGCAAAATGGAGATGACACGAAAAATAACGATATTTGCAACAATGTTTAAATATTGCATCATTTTTTTCGCGTTTTTAGGGTATTATAACCAAGGTTTTGCGCAAGGCAATGTGACCATCATTGCGGAAGACGGAATTGAAAATTTGGAAAATACCCGCATCCAACGACGCAAAAATGCTGATGTTTTAGTACAAGGTTTTCGCATATTCATTGGAATGACATCTTCGAGGGCCGACGCTGTAAAATTACAGGGGGAAGCTCAAGAAAAATTTCAAGAATCCTATGCGCCGCAAGTTGTTTACGATGAACCTAACTTTAAAATTTATATTGGGGCATACAACAACAGCACTGAAGCCGATGAAGCACTCGCTGAAATTCGCAGAACTTATCCCAACGCAAAAAAAATTAAAATGCCAATCAAGGCAAAAAAGTAATTGGGGTAATTTGTTAATAGTTATTGAAAACTGTATTGTACTTTTGTAGTATTATCAATATTTCATTATGAAAACCGATCCAAGAATAGTAAAAATCAAAGACGAAGTTCGCGAACTTTTCACCAATTACTTAGAGGTGAATAAACAGCGAAAAACTCCTGAAAGATATGCTATTTTAGATGAAATTTATTCCAACAAAGACCATTTTGATGTAGATCAACTCTATGTTAAAATGAAATCAAGAAACTACCATGTAAGTCGCGCAACGGTTTATAACACCTTAGATCTTTTGGTAGATTCTGGCCTGGTTAAAAAACACCAATTTGGTCAAAATACCTCTCACTTTGAACAAGCTTTTGGATACAAACAGCACGATCACCTAATTTGCAACAAATGCAAAAAAGTGATGGAATTTTGCGACCCACGCGTTCAACAGATTAGCTCTACAATGGGGCAACTTTTAAAATTCGAAGTAAGCCACCATTCACTTCACCTGTACGGAGATCCTTTAATGGACAGTGAAGGCAACTGCTTGCAATGTAACAAAATTTAATTTAGCTATTTAATTTATATAATGATTGATGTAATTTTAGGTCTGCAATGGGGCGATGAAGGAAAAGGCAAAATTGCCGATTACTTAACTCCCAATTATCACGTAGTTGCTCGTTTTCAGGGCGGACCCAATGCCGGACACTCTTTAGAATTCGAAGGAAAAAAATTCGTTTTAAACACCATTCCTTCAGGAATTTTTAGAAAAGAAACCATCAATCTCATTGGCAACGGTGTGGTGATTGATCCAGTGCGCCTCCGCGAGGAAATTGGAAGAATTGTAAATGAATGTCCTGATTATAAAGACCGTTTACTCATTTCCCAAAAAGCCCACTTGATCCTTCCAACGCATAGAATTTTGGATGCAGCTTCTGAAGCGTCTAAAGGCGATGCCAAAATTGGTAGCACATTGAGAGGAATTGGACCTACCTATCGCGATAAAATTGGTCGATCTGGACTCCGTGTTGGCGATATTCTAGAATCAGACTTCAACGAACGTTACCGCAAAACGGTTCAAGATCATTTAAAACAAATTGAGTTTTTAGGATATACAGATTTTAATCTAGAAGCCGAAGAAGAACTATTCTTCTCTGCTTTAGAATTCCTAAAAACACACCAACTCATCAATAGCGAGTATTTCATACATCAATGCATCCAAGAAGGCAAGAAAATTCTTGCCGAAGGCGCTCAACGCAGTATGCTCGATGTAGAATTCGGTTCTTACCCGTTCGTTACCTCAAGCAACACGCTTTCTGGTGGTGTTTGCACAGGTTTAGGTGTGGCTCCAAAATACATTGGCAAAGTCTATGGCATTTTCAAAGCTTATTGCACCAGGGTTGGTTCTGGTCCTTTCCCAACAGAGCTCGACAACGATTTAGGAGAGTTTTTGCGTCAGAAGGGACATGAATTCGGTGCTACAACCGGAAGAAAACGCAGAACAGGTTGGTTAGACCTCGTTGCTTTGAAATATACATGTATGTTGAATGGTGTTGATGAACTGATCATGATGAAAGGCGATGTTTTGAACGGCCTTGAGAGCATTTCAGCGGCAACTGCATATTCAATCAATGGAAAATCAACAAATGAAGTGCCTGCAAATCTTTGCAGCGCCAACATTACCCCTGAATATTTAGACTTCAAAGGTTGGAGTGAAAACATCAGTTTAGATGGTGGATTTGAAAACATGGATCAAACTTTCCAAGATTATGTGGCTTATGTAGAAAAATACATTGGTGCTAAAATTGGCGTGATTTCAATGGGACCAGGAAGAGACGAAACGTTAACCCGTTAAGATTCTTTTATGAAAATCATTTGCATTGGTCGAAATTATGTTGAGCACATTCATGAACTCAACAATGAAGTGCCCGATGAACCTGTCATTTTCCTCAAACCCGATACTGCCCTTTTAAGGGAAAACGCTCCTTTTTTTATTCCTGAGTTCACCCAAGATGTTCATTACGAGGTGGAATTGGTGGTAAAAATTAAAAAAATGGGAAAGTTTATTCCCGTTCAATTTGCGCATACCTATTACGATGAAATAAGCCTTGGCATTGATTTTACAGCCCGCGATTT
>CAIRMY010000154.1 GCA_903879775.1 uncultured Bacteroidota bacterium | reverse complement strand
ATTGCGGGTATCAATAAGCCAGTTAATTTGAAATTTAAATCAGACAATCTATTAAATTATCAGAATAAATACTCAGAGACCAATTTCGCACCTGAAATTTTTGACTATAATCAAGATGGGATTCAAGATTTGATCATAGGAATGTACAATGGTCGCTTGGCATATTTTGAGGGACAAACCAAAGTTGGTACTCCAACGTTTACTTGGAAAACATCGAATGCATGGGGAGCAAGGGCAAACCTTTGGCGAGATGATATAAATCCAACTGGATTTGAATCATACGGTTATGCAGTTCCTAGAATTGCAGATTTAAATAACGATGGCATTAAAGAGTTGGTTGTGGGCACATTCTTCGGAAAAATGAGATTGTATCAAATAAACAATCATTCCATGTCAGATAGTTTAATTGCTGACGAATCAATGCTTTATCAAAACTTCGGAATTGATTCTTTTGTGCCAAAAATTGGGTTTCGATTGACACCTGCAATTGCAGATTTAGATGGAGATTCTATTCCCGAAATGATGTTTGGAATGATTAGGGGAGGTTTGGAATTTGCTAAAAGTGATTTCTCTAAAGCTAAAATAGGTTTAACCCCAATCAATACAACATCCTTTAACGTAACAATTTATCCAAATCCTGCAAATTCACAGTTTGTGATTCAGTTGCCTCCAAATTCACATTCTTGGAAAGTAAGTGCATTTTCAAGTGCTGGAAGTTTGATTTGCAAAAGCTCAATCAATAGAGGCGAAAAAGGTTTATCGGTTAAGTGCGATTGGGATAATGGAATCTATATCATTCAACTTCAAAATGAATTTGGACAAACGATTTCCAAGAAATTATTGATTCACAAGTAAGCTTTGATTTGCCTTGTCGATGGTGAAGTGATTCTCACAAAAATGATATTCATCTTCGCGGTTTGACGCAATGATGAAACATTTTTCATGTTTCATTTCTTTAATTAAATGATTGTATAATTCTATGCCTTTTGAATCTAAATTTGTAAGTGGTTCATCTAGGATTGATAATAGTTCATTGCCAAATATTGATAAACATAGTTTAATCCTTTGTTTCATCCCGCTAGAATAGTGCATGAGGGGTTTGTCTTTGATTTTAGAAGGGAACTCGCAAAGATCAATGATTTTTTGAACTGTGGTATTGGGTTTGAACGGTTTTAATCTATTGTGATAGTCAAACCATTCTTCAATTGTAAATTCTTCGGGCAATTCTAGAGCCGGTGAGGCGAGTGAATAATACTCATGCCATTGTCCCTCAGAAATATTTACCCCATTGTTTTGCCACATCAATGATCCTTCTGTCGGTGAAATTTGTCCCGCAAGCATGAGTGTAAATGTAGATTTTCCGGCACCATTTGAACCTAGTATAGCATAGGAAGTACCCGGTAAAATAGGAATTTCTATATTGATTCCGCGAAACAGCCATGTTCTATGGTAGTTTTTACCGCAGTTGTTCAATATAATTTTTGTCATATTACTTGGCTGTGTAGCCTTTCATTACACCTCTGTCTGATTCATTGATGAACGACATTATTTCATCTCTTTCTGGTGTAGGTGAGAATTCAGTCTCAATTAATTTAATGGCTTTAGAAGTATTTGAGCTTTTTACAAATAATGTTCTGTAAATATCTTGAATCTCAGAAATTTTTTCATTGGTGAAACCCCTTCTCCTTAAACCAATACTGTTAACCCCTTCGTAGCTCAAAGGTTCGCGAGCTGCTTTTGTATAAGGTGGAACATCTTTTCTAACCAAAGAACCACCGCTAATCATGGCATGCTTTCCAATTTTCACAAATTGATGCACCAATGCAGCACCCCCTAGAATTGTCCAATCACCTATTGATACATGCCCTGCAACTTGAACGCTATTGGCAAGTACGCAATTATCGCCAACAACGCAATCATGAGCCAAATGCACATAAGCCATGAGTAAGCAATTTTGACCAACTTTTGTATATCCAAGCGCTTTAGTTCCTTTATTGATGGTTACATATTCTCGAATGGTGGTATTGTTGCCAATCAAAGTTAACGTTTCTTCTCCGTCAAATTTTAAATCTTGAGGAATTGCACCTATGGAAGCGCCAGGGAAAATTCTGCAATTTTTACCAATTCTTGATCCTTTGAAAATAACAGCACCAGACATTACATGAGTACCTTCTTCAATGACAACATCTGCATGGATTGTTACAAATGGATCAATCACCACATTATCTGCAATTTTAGCAGTTGGGTGAACATATGCTAATGGTTGAATCATTCTTTAATTGTTGTTAATTTTAATGATTTGTGCCATCATTTCTGATTCACAAACTAATTTATCGCCAACCCAAGCGCGTCCTTTCATTACACAAATTCCACGACGAATGGGTTCAGTTAATTCTAATTTCATAACCAAGGTATCGCCAGGAACAACCTTGTCTTTAAATTTGGCATTGTCAATCTTTAAAAAGTATGTCCCGTAGTTTTCTGGATCTTCAACAGTGCTCAAAACCAAAATTCCACCGGCTTGAGCCATTGCTTCTAATTGTAAAACACCAGGCATAATTGGATCACCCGGGAAATGTCCATTGAAAAATGGTTGATCATATGTAATGTTTTTAACACCTACAATTGATGTTTTGTCCATCGCTATAATTTTATCAACCAATAGAAAAGGATGGGCGTGTGGTAAAATTTTAATAATATCTTTTGTAGCAAAAACAGGTTTCTCATTTTGGTCATAATAAGGTCTGCCATCTAATTTACGACGTTGTTCTTTTTTAATGACTTGTTTAATTTTCTTTGCAAAAGCTACATTGGATGCATGCCCTGGTCGCGCAGCCATGATTTGTCCTTTCAAGGGCATTCCCACTAAAGCCAAATCACCAACCATATCTAGTAATTTATGACGTGCAGGTTCGTTCTGAAAACGCATTTCTAAATTGTTCAAGATACCATCTTTTTTAACTTCTACAGATTCT
>CAIRMY010000153.1 GCA_903879775.1 uncultured Bacteroidota bacterium | reverse complement strand
CAGAATACGATTCTCTCAATTATTTGCAAAACAGAGATTTATTTATTGCCTACAAAAAAGGAAAATGTGGTGTTTTTTCGGGATTGAACCGAACAATTCTTGTTCCGTTGGACTATGACAATATTCAAGTTTTGGTGTTTGGAGATCCTGAAAATATTGCTCATTTTTCAAATGCAAACCCATACAATTCATTGGATTTGATTGGCACTACAACAACAAAAGGTAAGAAGAAGTCAAAATTGATACAAATTGCACTTGATGAAAAGGCAAAACCGAGGGTTCAATTTTCAACTGAAACGTATCAGTCAATTTCCTACAGCAATTTGAATTTGAAAACGTTTAATACTAGGTTGTTCTTGGTTGAAGAGGGCGGTTTTTTTGGCATGCTTTCTTCAAGTGCGGCGGTCATTATCCCCCCAAATTATGATGAGATTCAACTCATAGAAAAGGTAAATTTGAATGTTAAATCAGCTTCTACAGCAGTTGGAAATACACGATTTTTCATTGCATCTTCGAAAAAATATCAGACTTTATTTAATTCTGAGGGACAAAATTTGCTGAAATCAATTTATACCTCTGTTTCGCCACTTGAAAATTGTGCATTGCCAATTTTTAGGCTTCAAAATAAGTCTGATTTACAAGGTTTGTATTTTGCAAATACCAGTCAAATAATTGAGCCCAAGTACATCACCATCAATTATATTGAAAACGTAAATGCTGTGGTTTGTAGAGATAAAAAATGGATTGATTTCTATAATCATTTAGGCACTCAGTTATTGTCGAGCCTAGAAAGTTCAGAATTTAAAAAAGTGTCTAAGAAAGCCTTTAAGTATTTATCGGTGAAGGGTTTATATGGGTTAATTTTAGGAAACAATGAAGTGTTGCTGTCAGCTGATTTTGATGAAATTGCGAACATTGGTTCAGATAAATTGGTGGCCGTTCGCAAAAAAGATTTATGGTCATTTTATCATCTTGAAAACAAGAAGCTTGGAGTTTTTGAGTTTAAATTTATTGGTAAAATTGGTTCAAATGGATTGATTCCTGTTTCAAATTCTCAACAAAAATTTGGCTATATGAATGAAGAATTAAAATGGATCATTCAGCCCAAATACAATTCAGCTTCTAATTTTAATGAATTTAATTTGTTAAATTTAAACATAGTTGACGACATTAAAATGGCATCTGTATCGATCAATGGGAAATTCGGTTTTATTGATGCTAAGGGGAATTTGTTTACGCAGTTGGAATTTGATAGTGCTCAAGGATTTTCAGGTTTTATGGCCGCGGTGAAGTCGAAAAACGGCTGGCAAGTGATTGGAAAGGGCAAGAAAACAATGACAAGGTATTACCAAAATGTGCGCATACATTCTGGTGTGGCAATCATTCATCATAAAGATTCTTCGGGCATTTTAGATTTTGAGGGAAAGTGGATGTTTCCAATGTCGAAAACTGCAAACTATACCATATTAGACCATAGTTCAGATAACTTTCCGTTTCAAAGAATACACGACAATGTATCGTTTACCCAAGTGGGCATTGTAAATGCCGCGGGACGATTATTATTGAAAATTGAGGATTTTACCATTGAGAATTTAGATTCAACGCATTGGTTGTTATTGGGGAAGAAGCAAAGTGCCGTGATTGATGTAAAAGGAGAAATTTCTCAATTAAACGTTTCGGGAATGGGATTTGAATGGTTGAATGACAAGCATAGTTTGGGTGTGTTTAAGACTAAAAGTGGTGCAGTTGAAAAATTAAAGTATTTCAGTGGAATGACCAGGCGAATCCTTGTTGATTTGGAAGATTTAAAGGTAGCCTACGACGAAGAAACAACACATGTAAAAGTCTCAAAAAATGGAATGTTTGGTTTATTGTCGGAGTCTGATTTTCAATTGATATTGCCAGCGAATTACAGTGAAATTATGCCAGTTCTTGGGGGTTTGAATGATTTATATATTGTGAGAAGTTACAACGGAAATTACGCTGTTGTGAATCGTAAAAATGAATTTAAAATTGCATTTGAGAATCAATTTATTTTCACCAAATATTGTGCGGTAGAATCTAAAAAAGGATGTGTGAATGAAGTGATTTTGTGTGTTAAAAAAGCAGATAAAATTGAATATTACAATGCGTTGATGCAGAAGTTGTATGTTGAGGCAAATAGTTTTTCGAATGGATTTAGAGTGGTTTCAAGTAATTTGTTTGAAATTTCGGATGCAAATCAGCAAGTGTTATATTATGTTGATTCAAAGGGATTTAAGTATGAGAGACTCAGGTAAATGATAATTGACTGTATCGAAGTTGATCTTATAGAGCTGTTGAAATTCTCTCCTTTGTCCCTCAAAAAAAAATAAGAGTACACCAAAAAGTAAATTAATTATTACGTCAAAAGAATTATCTTTAGCGGAAATCTTTTGATTAAAAAATTACCAAAAAATATGAACGATATCATTTGTCCGAATTGTAAGAAAGCTTTTAAAGTCGATGAAGCCGGCTTTGCCGATATTTTAAAACAAGTAAGAGATCATCAATTTGAAGAAGAATTAAAAACGAGGATGGTCATTGCTGAGCGTGAAAAAGATTCAGCGGTGAAATTGGCAGAAGCGAATTTAAAGAATGCGTTACAGGTTCATATTTCTAAGAAGGACAATGAAATAGCTGAATTGAAGGCTAGGGCAGAGAGAGCTTTGACAGAGCAAGTAATGAAAAAAGACGCTGAAATTGCGACAATGAAGTCGGCCATTGAAAATGCGGAATTGGACAAGAAGTTAAAAATCTCAGAAGCTGTAAAGCTGATTGAAAAAGAGAGAGATGACTTGTTGAATGCGGTTAATAGCAAAGAATTGGAAAAGCAGGTGCTAGAAACAACGTTGAAAGATAAATTTCAAGCTGAGTTGAAAAGCAAGGAAGAAATCATTAAAATTAAGGATGAAGAAATTGCTTTTAGGAAAGACATGAAGTTAAAACTGTCGACCAAAATGGTTGGCGAAACCTTAGAGCAGCATTGTGAAATTGAATTCAATAAATTGAGGGCCACTGCTTTCCCTAAGGCTTATTTTGAAAAGGACAACGATTCAAAGACGGGAAGTAAGGGCGATTATATTTACAAAGAGACTGACGATGATGGCAATGAAATCATTTCAATTATGTTTGAAATGAAAAATGAAGTGGATGAAACGACCACCAAGAAAAAAAATGAAGACTTTTTGAAGGAACTTGATAAAGATAGGATCGAGAAGAAGTGCGAATACGCAGTTTTGGTGAGTTTATTAGAATCCGACAGTGAATTGTATAACACTGGAATTGTTGATGTTGCACATAAATTCCCGAAGATGTATGTGGTTCGTCCTCAATTTTTCATTCCAATCATTACATTATTGAGGAATGCGGCTATGAATTCTTTAAAATACAAGGCAGAATTGGCTACGATGAAAAATCAGAACATCGACATTACTAATTTTGAGGATAACATCAATTCGTTTAAAGAGGGATTTGCGAGAAACTATGAAATGGCGAGTAAGAAGTTTAAGATTGCCATAGATGAAATAGACAAGACCATAGACCATTTACAAAAAACAAAAGATGCATTGTTATCGTCGGAAAACAATTTGCGTTTGGCAAACAATAAGGCGGAAGATTTAACGATTAAAAAGCTCACCAGAGGCAATCCAACAATGAGTGCAAAGTTTGATGAATTGAGTAAGGGAATTGATAGCGGTGACGATGGGGTGGAAGATGATTTTTAGCTCGTTGATAAGTTGATCAACGATACACTTAATATTTTGGTTAAATTCGTTTTATAATTAAAATAGGTATGAAATATTCAATGAAATTGATGATGGTTGTTGGAATAACAATCTCATTTTTAAGCGGTTGTGGCGTAAAGTATATTGAAAATGGTTTTGGTGGTGGGTGTGCTCAACATCATACTGCAAAATTGAATCATTCACATATTTCGAATCATGAGCCAGTCAATCAATCGAATTCTACAGTCTTTAAAGAAAATGAAGTTTCTGATTCGAGATTAATATTTACAAAAGAAACCGCGTTGAATATAAATGGTTCTGCACCAAAATTAACCTTAGTTCAGAAGTTAAAATTGATTCAAAATGTAAAACAACACATTAAGAATTTACCTAAATCAAAATCATCTGATTTGGGAAAGCGAGAAATTAAAAGTTCTCAATCTGTTAAAATCCAGAAAAATGATTTTGATACTTCAGTTGAAGGTTTATTGAAGCTGGTTTTAATCATTGTCTTAGCGTTATTGATTCTTGGTTTGATTCATATGTTGGTTGGATATAGTTGGTTAAATTTATTGGTTTTGTTACTTCTGATTTACCTCATTTGGATCTATCTATTTTAATTTAAACTTTCATGTTTTTTATACTGAGTAAAGTATTATCCTTCTTACTTAGCCCCTTGTTTTGGGTGAGTATTTTGGTGGTCATTGCGTTGATAAAATTAAATTTGAGAGAAACCGTCCCTCAAAATAAATTTAAAAAGTGGTTCTACCTGTATTTGCAAAAAAGGAATGCGCGCAAGAATTTAAGCTATGCCATTGTGATTTTATTTCTATGTGGAAATTCAGTTTTGATCAATGAATTGAATATTTGGTGGGAGGGAAGTGAGGGCTCTGAATCGATTTTGGATGTATCTGTCAAAAGTACATTGCCTAAAACGGCTGTTGTTTTAGGAGGTTATTTGGGATACGACAGGGTTAGGAATCGTTATAGATTAATGGATGCAGGAGATCGATTTATGGTAGGGTTTCAAGGCATTCAACTTGGTAAATTTGATAGGGTGATTTTGAGTGGAGGTTCATCTTCAATTATCAATCATGTTTATTATGAGGCAGTTGAAGCCCGTAAATATATGATATCATTGGGAGTAGATTCGAATAAAATCATCATTGATCCAAAGGCAAGAAATACCTATGAAAATGCGGTATATACGAAGCATTTATTGGATAGTTTAAAGATTAAAGAACCTGTGTGCTTAATTACGAGTGCATCACATATGAACCGTTCGGCAATGTGCTATAAAAAAGTTGGAGTGCCTTTTGTTGAATATAGAGCACATTTTACATCCTCAAAAGATCGGAATTATTCATTGTCGTCTTTTATTGTTCCATCGGCTGGAGCCATTGATAAGCTTGGAGATTTAATGCACGAGTGGATTGGGATTATGACATATAAAATATCGGGAAAAGGATAATTATTTTACCCTCAATTTTTGTCCAATTGAGATTTCATTTTTGCGGAGATGATTGATATCTTTTAATTCGTTCACAGATAAATCGTATTTCTTGGAAATGCTAAATAAGGTATCTCCTTTCTTTACTTTGTGATATTTTTTAGTCTTTGACGTTACATTCTTTGGTTTTGGCTTTGCATCGTCAACATTTAGATTTCCTGCAGTATTTTCGATTTGTTTACCATCAGGGTATTTGGTAAGAATATTGAGCTTCCTTCCACGCTTTAAAGCATAACTTCTTAGGTTATTCCATTTTTTTATTTCAATGGCTTTTACATCAAAATTCGCGGCAATATTCCAAACTGTTTCTCCAGGTTTTATATGATAAACTATCCATTTAGCCTTTGACTCAGGATTTTTGTTCATCACCAATTCCGTTTGAATTGGTAAAATTGGTTGAATCAATTGAGCACTATCTATTTTGGTAGTGGTATCAATTCTATGTAAATATCCACTATCGAGAATTGGAATAAACAATGAGTTGATCGAATCTTTCTTTTGATGAATTTT
>CAIRMY010000152.1 GCA_903879775.1 uncultured Bacteroidota bacterium | reverse complement strand
CATCATTCGGTGATGGTACTGCAACAGCAAATGTTACATTAAATCCATCATATGAATCACTAGAAGGTCGTTTCTTAAATTCAGATGGTATACTATCTTCTATTGATAGAAAAATTCAAGGTCGTGATTTCTATGTAAATTATTCTTACTTACTTTCTGGTGCGACAGAGTTTTCTAAATACAAAAAAGTATTTAAAGATTTATTACATCCTGCTGGATTTAAGTCTTATGCTGAACTGAAAAGATTGAACGAGTTAGATTCAACTCCTGTTACGAGTCAAACTATCTTTTTGGATTCTACAGTCAGAACACTTTCTGGCCTTGTAAATGTTGCTAATGCAAGCATCTATGTTACAGGATCAAATACAAGATTTAATGTTGCCAACAGTCTAGGTATTATGACTATTGGTTCGTATATTGCTGTTAATTCAGAAATCCGTGTTGTATCAAGCATTATAAGTAATACGAGCCTTGCAGTTACCAGTGCATTTACTATAACTGCAAACAATGAACAATTAGCAGTTTTGAATGTTGTATATACTGGTATTGAAACAGAAACCACAGGTGAAGAAATTACCGATGAAGACAATGTATCACTAATGATAGAACCATAATAGGACGAAGAAATGCCATCAACAAAAATTACCGCTCTACCAGCACTAACAACACCATCATCAAATGCCCAGAATACGGTTTTTGTGGTTGTTGATTTAGATACTGGAACACCAACAACAAAAAAACTAAGTTTACAAAACCTTGATTTATTTGTTGATAATGTGGGTTATGTTGCTTTCGCTCAAGCTAATGCAGCTTTTACGCAAGCTAATACTGCAAACGTAACTGCTAATGCCGCTTTCGCTCAGGCTAATGCCGCTTTTGTTCAGGCTAATGGTGCATATGCACAAGCTAATACTGCAAACGTAACTGCTAATGCTGCTTTTGCTCAGGCTAATGGTGCATATAATGCTGCCAATTCAGCAAACACTTTTGACTTTACCAGTATTGCAACTTCTGCTGGTTTTTACGGTGATTCTATTTCTGTTGCATCATTTAATTTGGCCGCAAATGGTCGTGTTATTAGTGCATCAAATATTGCGATTACAGGTTTTGCAAATTCAACCTATGCAACTTCCGCACACGACAAGGCCAACTCTGCAAATGTTTTAGCTCAGCAAGCATACAATGCCGCAAATACTGAAACTATTGGTACTGCGGCTTTTGCAAAGGCAAATTCTGCCAATGTTCTTGCTCAACAAGCATTTGATGCCGCAAATACCAATGGTGCAACATATAACTCAAGTGCATTTGCTCAGGCCAATTCTGCAAACGTATTAGCACAATCTGCGTTTGACAAAGGTAACTCCGCAAATGTGTTGGCACAAAGTGCTTATAACGCAGCCAATTCTGCAAACACATTTGATTACACCACAATTTCTACAACCGCAGGTGTATATGGTAACTCAACCTATATTCCAGTTATCACATTGGCGGCAAATGGTCGTGTAAGTTCCATAACAAATACGGCAATTACTGGTTTTGCTAATGCAACTTTTGCAACTGCATCTTTTGACCAAGCAAATGGCGCTTTCATAAAAGCAAATAGTGCAAATGTACTTGCACAAAACGCATATGATTATGCAAATACAATTTCAATTTCATTAAGTAATGCGTTCATTACTGCATCCAGAAATACTGCGAATAGTGCTTTTGCACATGCAAACGGTGCATTTATTCAAGCAAATACTGCACTAACAACTGCGGCCTTATCATTTAATGCCAGCAATACTGCACAAACAACTGCAAGTGCTGGATTCAATCATGCAAATGGTGCCTTTGATAAGGCCAACTCTGCAAATGTAATTGCTCAGTCTTCTTTTAATGCTGCAAATACAAACGCAAACACAATCACAGTTTCGTTTGCTCATGCAAATGCTGCCTTTGATAAGGCAAATTCTGCCAATGTTCTTGCACAAGCTGCGTTCAATACCGCAAATACTGGTAATACAACTGCAAGTGCAGGATTCAATCAAGCAAATACTGCAAACGTAATTGCTCAGTCTTCGTATGATTTTGCAAACACAGTTAATACTTTTTCTCATTCTGCATATGCAACTGCGAATACAAATGCAGTAACAATTTCAGATGTATCTGCGAAAACAAATTCGGCATATGATACTGCAAATACAGCACTTGCAACGGCTGCAATTGCAATTAACTATGATAATCAAGCGAATGGTGCGTTTGATAAAGCTAATAGTGCGAATGTATTGGCACAAAATGCATACAATTACGCCAACACAATTTCAATCACATTAAATGATGCGT